>JAEZLU010000052.1 GCA_023415075.1 Bacillota bacterium | reverse complement strand
ATAGGCGCGCCGTTAATTATCCCGTCAAGCGACTGCAGGAATTGATTATAGTTCGAACTGGGGGCGGCCTGGACAGGAGCCGTCCCGCCGATCGCTAAGACCACCGTCAGCACGAATATCCATTTTTTCATCCCGGCCGCCCTCCTCTCTTATTGTTTAGTGTTTATGGGCCCCGGACTGGAGGTTTTTCATAGATTGGGTCATAACATCCTGCATGGTTTTCATTTTGGTTTCGACCACCGTCTGGTCAACCTTGGCGCCATTCATGGTGTCGCGAAGATCATAGGCTGCTTTCTTCATCTGCTCGCGCATGGCATTGTCGGTCATATGGGGCATTACCTTGTCGGCGAGGCTGGCGATCTGGCCGGCCGATTTCTGGGCGTCCATCATCTGGCCTGCCTTGACTTGTTTCACCATCTCCTGAAGGTTTTTGTCCATATCCTTCATCATCGGCATCGGGTCGCCGCTCGGCATGGACATCTGTGCCTGGGGAGCCTGCGCCTGCTGCTGGGGTTTGCTATCGCTGCCACCGCAGCCGGCCGTCAGGACAAGAGCCAGGATAAGCATCAGCGATAGTACCATTAACTTCGTTTTTCTCATGGGTTTTTCCCTCCAGTTTATACTGCTTTTTGTTCTGCTTGGTTCTTTTCCCGCCGCTCATACCACACATAGTAGATGCTTGGCAGGACAACCAGGGTCAGGATGGTGGCGGTAACCAAGCCGCCGACGACAACGGTGGCCATCGGCCGCTGGACCTCGGCGCCGGTGCCGCTGGCGAAGATGAGCGGGAAGAGGCCGAGGCTGGCGACAAGGGCGGTGATCATGACCGGCCGCAGCCGGGTGACAGCGCCTTCAAGTATCGCTTCCTCCAAAGACTTGTGCTCGCGCAGGTGGTTGATGTAGGTCACCATGATGACCCCGTTCTGGACGGCGATGCCGAAGAGGGCGATGAAGCCGACGGCCGCGGCCACCGTGAGGTACATGCCGGACGCCCAGATAGCGACAATGCCACCGATGAGCGAGAATGGCACGTTGAGGAGGATGAGCAGTGCGTCCTTGGCCGAACCGAAGGCCATATACAGCAGGAAGAAGGTGAGGATGATTACCAGCGGCACGACCATTGCCAGGCGGCTTTTGGCTCGCTGCTGATTTTCGTACTGACCGGTCCACTGGACGGAGTAGCCGGGCGGCAGGTCGACCTTCTCCTTGATCAGCTTGTTGGCCTCGTCCACGAAGCTGACTACGTCGCGGCCGCGGGTATTGAGCTGAACGATGACCCGGTAGGTGCCGTTTTCGCTGCTGATCATCGACGGCCCGTCGACTACCCTGAACTGAGCGACTTCGCTTAGCAGGATATACGCGCCGCTGGGAGGCGCAGCGGCAGCCGTAGCGCCGCCCATGCCGCCGTCCATGCTCCCGCCGCCGGCCTTAGCGCTGCCGCCGGTGACCGGAATAAGGATGTTTTTCATGGCGTCCATGCTCTCGCGGTTGTCGCGGTTGTAGCGGACCAGAACGTCGAAGCGCTTGCGGCCCTCGATGGTGGTGGTGGCCGCCCGGCCGCCGATGGCCAGCTCGATGGCGTCTTGAACCTCATTTATGTTGAGACCGTAGCGGGCGACCTTCTCGCGGTCGACCTGCACCTCAAGATAAGGAGCGCCAAATATCCTCTCGGCCAGCAGGTCCCCCGTTCCCGGCACGGTGGCCAGCAGCTTCTCGATCTCGAAGGCCTTCTGCTGGAGGACGGCCAGGTCGTCGCCGTAAATCTTCAGGCCAAGTTCGGTGCGGACACCGGTCGTCAACATCGACAGTCGGCCGGCAATTGGCTGGGTGTAGGCCTGGTTTAGGCCGGGCAGGCTGCTGAGCCTGGTGGCCATGTCATGCTCGATGGCCTCCTTGGTCATGCCTGGCCGCCACTGGTCCTTGGGCTTCAAGGTGACGATAGTCTCGATCATGTTGATGGGCGCCGGGTCCATGGCCGACTCGGCCCTACCGACCTTGCCGACCGACATCTCGACCTCCGGCACCTCCATTATGAGCTTATCCATCTTCTTGGCCGCCTCGACTGCCTCAGTGAGTGATACGCTCGGCAGCATGGTAGGCATGACCAGGAAGGTGCCCTCGTCGAGGGCCGGCATAAACTCGGTGCCGATGAACGGCAGGAGGGCGAAGCCGGCCACCATTATGACGACGGCGAAGATGATGGTCGTTTTCCGGTAAGTAATCGCCTTTTTCAGGATAGGCACATACAGCTGGTGAAGCTTACGGACCACCCAGGTCTCTTCTTCCTTGATTTTGCCTTTAAGAAGAAGTGTGCACAGCACCGGCACCAGGGTGAAGGCCAGGATGAGCGAGCCGGTCATGGCGAAGGTCTTCGTCCAGGCCATCGGCGTATACATCTTGCCTTCGGTGCCGGTCATGGTGAACACCGGCAGGAAGGTGACGATGATGATGGTTATCGAGAAGAAGATTGGAACAGCGACCTCTTTTGCCGCTTCCATCGTCACTTCGAGGATGCTTCTGCGGCCGCCGTTCTCGGCCAGGTGGCGATAAATGTTCTCGACCATGACGATGGCCGCGTCGGTCATGACGCCGATGCCGATAGCGATGCCGCCGAGGGACATCAGGTTGGCCGAAAGGTGGATGCCCTTCATCCAGATAAGGGCTATGAGTATTCCTATCGGAATTGCGCTTGTCACGATTACACTGGACTTCAAGTTGCCGAGGAACAGGAAGACTATGAGCGACACCAGGATGAACTCTTCAACGAGAGCCCGGTTCAGGGTGTTGACCGCCTTTTTGACCAAATCGGTCTGGTCATAGTACGGCACGATCTTCATGCCCTTGGGCAGGGTCGGCTGGATTTCTTCGATTTTCGCCTTCACCTGGTCGATGACGTTCAGAGTGTTCTCGCCCATCCGCTGGATGACGATGCCGCCGGCCGCCTCCTGGCCATCTTTGGTCAGCACGCCTCGGCGGAAATCCGGCCCCAGGGTGACGCGGGCCACGTTCTTAACATAGACGGGAACATTGTTGTTCTGGGTTATGACAATGTTGGCGATGTCATCCACCGACTGGATGAGGCCTAGGCCGCGGATGACATATTCCTGGCCGTTCTGCTCGACGACCTTAGCACCGATATTGGCGTTGTTGGCGCCGACGGCGGCAAACACCTGGCCGACGCTCACCCGGTAGGCCTTCATGAGGTTGGGGTCGAGGTTGACCTGGTACTGGAGGACATAGCCGCCGACGCTGGCCACCTCGGCTACGCCGGGCACGGCGCTCACCTGCGGTTTGATGAGGAAGTCCTGGATGGTGCGCAGCTCGGCCAGGTTGTGGCGGTCGGATTCTACGGTGTACATGAACACCTGACCCATCGGCGTGCTGACAGGACCGAGGGCCGGCTGGACGCCCCGCGGCAGCCGCGGGATGGCCTGCTGGACCTTCTCGTTGACAACCTGGCGGGCGAAGTAGGTATCAACTCCGTCCTCGAAGATTACAGTAACCATCGAGAAGCCAAACGAGGAAGCTGACCGGACATCCTTTACCTTCGGGAGGCCGCGGAGGGCCGTCTCCAGCGGATAGGTGACCTGGTCCTGGACCTCCTGGGGGCCGCGGCCCATCCAATCGGCGTACACCAGCACCTGGTTCTCGCTGAGGTCGGGGAAGGCGTCGATCGGGGTATCGCGGAGGACGAAGATGCCCCACATGACGGTCAGCATCGCCAGGCCGATGATGATTACCCGGTTCTTAAGAGAGAATTCGATTAGTTTACCCAGCATTATCCTCCCCCCTTAATGGCCGCTGTGGCCGGAATGCTCGTTGGCCGGTGCGGTGGGAGCAGTCGGGGCGCTCTGCGCCGTAGGGGCAGGAGCCGGAGCGGCGCCGCCGGACTTGCTGCCGCCGTGGCCGGCATGGCCGCCGAAGCTGCCGAGCTGGGTCTGGGAGTCGATAAGGAAGGTAGCGGCGGTTACGACTGTTTCGCCGGGCTGCAGGCCGGACAATACTTGCACATAGCCGTCGGCTTCCTGGCCGGTAACAATGTCGCGCTTGACGAAGGTATCTTCGCTCTGGGCCACGTAGACCACCTTGCGGCTGCCGGTATCAAGCAGGCTGGAAACCGGGATAACCAGGCTGTCGCCAAGCTGCAGGCCTATCGAAGAGTTTACGAACATGTTGGGTTTGAGCTTGCCGTCGGGGTTGGCCATTTCGATACGCACCTTGACCGCCCTGGTAGCGTCGTCAAGCACCGGGTTTATGAAGGTCACGACTCCGTCGAAGTTTTGGCCAGGATAGGCGGTAGCCGTAACCGCTACAGGCTGGCCGACCTGCACGCCGGCGATGTCCTTTTCGTAAACATCGGCGTTCAGCCAGACGCTAGACAGGTCGGAAAGAGTAAAGAGTTTCTCGCCAGGCATGACGTAGGCTCCCGGCAGCACCGTTTTCTCCATGACCGTGCCGCCGAACTGGGCCCTGACGGTCATCAGGCTATTGGCCTGGCGGGTATGGGCCAGGTGCTCAATATCGCCCTCAGGGATGCCGAGGAGGATGAGCTTGCGCTTGGCCGCTTCGAGCAGCCGGTTGTTGAGCTGAACGATTTCGCGGCTAGCGCCGCGCAGCTTCTGGACGCTGTCGAGGGCCAGGAGGTATTCCTCCTGGGCCGCGACGTAAGTCGGACTGTACACGGCGGCTATCGCCTGGCCGGGGGCTATGTACTGGCCCTCGGCAGTGATATAGAGCTCGTCGATCCGCCCTTCCACCCTCGAGGTGATGAAGGCGCGGCTATTTTCATTTAGGGCGATCTTACCGGTGGTTTTGATTTCCTTGCTGAAGGGCTGTTTGGCTACCGTGGCTGTCTGGACACCGGCCAGCTGCCTAGCCTTGGCGTCAAGCTTGACGACGTCGGCAGCAGCCCCGTGGCCGACATGGCCGCTCTCGGCCGCCTGCTGCCCAGCCGGTGCCGACGTCCTGACGGCAAATTTACTGTAGCCCCAGCCGCCGGCCGCCGCCAGCACGACAATCACGCCGAGAACTATCCACTTGTTGGCTTTTATCCAATCGGTCATCTTTTCTCTCCGTCCTCTTCGCTAATTTCCACTGGGGCTAAATATTTGTGAATAGGGGCTTGCCGACGGCTTTCTCCAGATTGGCGGCCGCTTTTTCGTAGTCGATCCTGGCTTTGTAGTAGGCAAGCTTGGTGTTCCTTAAGGTGTTGAGACCGTCAAGTACAGCCATGAAGTCGGCCTTGCCGTTGGTGTAGGCGACAACGGCCGCCTGGTAGGACTGCTCGGCCTGAGGCACGATGGTGTTCTTGTAGAGGTCGA
>JAEZLU010000336.1 GCA_023415075.1 Bacillota bacterium | reverse complement strand
TGCCGGATTTGATGGGAACTGCGCCGAAGGTCGGCGAGGGTATAATAAATAGTCTTACTGGGCTAAGCGATGACTTGCGCTTATTCCAGATAAGCATACCCATTCAGCCGGGAAACAGCGGCGGGCCTTTAATCAACAAAAGCGGCCAGGTTATCGGCATTGTAAGCTTGAAGCTTAGTGAGATTTATGCGCTAAAACACAAGGGAGTGATTCCCCAAAACGTAAATTATGCCTTTAAAATATCATATTTGATAAACGCCGCACCGGTTAGGCTTTCCTATTCAAATAACCAGGAATCATTGACTATCCAAGAAGTCGTGGAGCGAGCTTCTAAGGCAGTAGTATTTGTTGTTGCGGAAAATTGATTTTGGGCAAGGGGCTCTCACCCAGAGATGGGCTGAGAGCCTTTTTGCTGGTGCCCGACGCTGCCAAACACTATAGCTTGACATGACAGCCGGTTTCGTGGATAGTGAAAGAAGAAAATGTCGTGCCCAGCCGAGGAGGAAACATGCAATACAAGAAAAAGGAATACTTTACCCTTGACGCCATGTTTGCCCAGTCGCTCGTAGACATCATCGCCCTAGAGCTCGGCCAGAACGTCATCATCTGCAATAACAGCGGCGTGATCATCGCCGCCTATCAGCGCGAACGTATCTCCCAGATCCACGAATGCACCGCCCTGATGCTCAGCTCCGGCGATATCCACGAGTTCTCGGTCAGCGAAGAGGACGAGCGTCGCTACCTCGGCGTCCGCAGAGGCTTCAACGTGCCGATAATCTTCGAGGGCTACTGCGTGGGCGGCATCGGTGTCACCGGCGAACCGGACAACGCCGCGCCCTACGCCCGGCTGGCGGCCCATTTCGTGCAGGCGGCCCTCGAATCCAATACCCGTAAAGAGCGGCTCATGCACGCCCTCCAGGAGAAAAGAAAGCTGCAGTCGATCCTGCTGAACAAAATGATCGAAGTCCAGGAAGAAGAAAGGCGGAAAATCTCGCGCGAGCTTCATGACGAGACCAGCCAGTCGCTTACCTCGATCATCGTCGGCCTGCGAATGCTCTCCGAACAGATAGACGACCCGGAAAAACGCGAGCGCATCGTCCTGATGCGCAATCTTGTCGCCAAAACGCTCGACGACGTCCACCGTCTGGCCCTCGAGCTGCGTCCCGTGCTCTTGGACGACCTGGGCCTGGTGGCGGCAGCCGAGCGGCATATCGAAAACTACTCCCGCCAGTACGGCATAACCGTCGAGGTCGACTTCGCCGGCCTGTCCAAGGCCCGCTTCAAGCCGGAAGTCGAGATCACCCTCTACCGCATCCTCCAGGAAACGCTGACCAATATCGGCAAGCATGCCAAGGCGACCCACGTACGGGTCGGCCTGAAAAAAACCCGCGAGAAGATCAAGCTGGCAATAACCGACAACGGCGTCGGCTTCGACGCCTATGCCCTGAATTCTTTGTCGGCCGCCAACTCTCTTGGTATCCATGGCATGCGGGAACGGGTCTCGCTGCTGGCGGGGACGTTCAATATCCAGTCGGCCAGGGGCGCCGGCACCACAGTAGCCGTTGAAATCCCGCTGGCCGAAAAGCGTGAAGGAGCCGATGGCCAGCTTAAGCGGCAATAACCGGAAAATAAAAAAAGAGGCTATCTGCCTCTTTTTTTTTATTGGGATAGCTATATCTGCACAAGCTTGTACTGGATGGCGAAATTAACCAGCTCCGATTTACGGTGGAGATTGAGTTTCTGCATTATCCGCGACCGGTAAGTGTCGATGGTTTTGCCGCTTAGCGACAGCATCTTGCCGATCTCGCTGTTGGTGTAACCCTGGGCCAGATAACGGAGAACCTCGCGTTCACGGGCACTGAGGATAAAATACGGGTCGCGTTCGGTCGCCTGCGGCTCAGGCGAAGTTCTCAGGAAATTGTTAAGCAGACTTTCGGCCAGGAATTCGTTCATATATTTCTTGCCGGCATGCACCTTGATAATCCCTTCTATGAGGTCGGTGTCGGCCGACTTTTTCAGGATATAGCCGTCGGCGCCGGCCCGCATCACTTCCTTGACATACTCTTCCTCATCGTACATTGTCAGCACAAGTATCCGGCAGGCCAGGCCACGATGGCGGATCTCCTTGATGCACTCGACGCCGCTCATACCGGGCATTGACAAATCAAGGATGAGTACATCCGGGCTGGACTGTTCCAGGATCGCTAAAGTTTCCGGACCATTGGAAGCCTCGGCAATCACCTCGAACTGAGGGTGATAATTCAACATAGCCTTGAGGCCGGAGCGCAAAACGGCGTGGTCGTCGGCGATGGCGATACGTATTTTATCCATCGGCTCTCTCCTCACAAAGCAGCTTTCCATCACGAATATATCACTTTTTTCGGTATTAGTAAAATTCGCGAATTTTTTCACGAATCGTAAGAATTATCTTACAATTGTCGTAGGATAATTCTTACGATTTTTTTACAGTATCTGCCTGATTTACAGATTGTCTGTAGACAGCGACAATAGAGTAAGAAAAATCTCACTATTCAGGCGGAACAATTGCGCCGTCGTTTCAGCTGATACCTTGTCCGGATGGGCAAAGAAAAAAGGCGGCTAGCCGTTGCCGCCGGCAAGAGGGGAGGGGTGCAGGGAAAGCGTAAACGGAAGAGGCTAATCCGGAGGTCAATATTTTAACTAAAGGGGTGTATTGCATGACATGGATTCAACAGTATGATCCGTTGGGCAACATCGGCCTTTCCGCTCTTATTGCTGCTATTCCGCTCTTTATCTTGCTATATATGCTAGGGATCAGGCGTTCCAAAGGTCATCACGCTGCCTTCTTCGGCGTTCTCTCGGCCGTTGTTATCGCCATCGCCGTCTTCCAGATGCCGGTGGGGCTGGCGATCAGCGCAACCCTCAACGGTGCCCTTGTAGGCATCTTTCCGATAGTCTGGATCGTCGTTACCGCCATCTGGGTCTACAACATGACAGTCGAATCAGGCGAATTCGAGATAATTAAAAATTCCCTGGCCTCGATCACCGATGACCGCCGACTGCAGGCCCTGTTCATCGCCTTCGCCTTCGGCTCGTTCATCGAGGGCACCGCCGGCTTCGGAACTCCAGTGGCCATCACCGCCGCCATGCTCGTGGGCCTCGGCTTCAACCCTGTCTACGCCGCCGGTATCTGCCTTATTGCCAACACCGCACCGGTTGCCTTCGGCGCCATCGGCATCCCGGTCGTTGTCGCCGGCCAGGTAAGCGGCATCGACGCCATGCATATCAGCAAGATCGTAGGCCGTCAGCTGCCCTTCCTGTCGGTCCTCGTGCCGCTGTGGCTGGTTGTCCTGATGTGCGGCTGGAAGCGGGCCGTCGAAGTTTTGCCGGCCGTCATTGTCGCCGGCCTGTGCTTCGCCGTCACCCAGTTCTTCACCTCGAACTATGTCAACGTATACCTGCCGGATATCACCTCGGCCCTTGTCACCATCATCGGCCTGCTGATATTCCTGAAAATCTGGAAACCTAGCCAAGTCTGGCACTTCCCGGACGAGAAGGCCGCCGCCGGCGGCCCGGTCAAGCTCAAATATTCGGGCGGCGAGGTTCTCCGCGCCTGGGCCCCGTATCTAATCCTGGCCTGTCTTGTCTTTCTGTGGGCTGACGACAAATTCGTCGGCTTCAAGAACGCCCTGGTCGGCTGGGAGAAAGCTCTCGGCCTGACGCCCCTCCTGTGGCCCGGCCTGCACAACCTGGTCATAAAAGCGGCGCCGGTCGTCGCCAAGAATACCCCCTACGCCGCCGCCTACGGCATCAACTTCCTGTCGGCCGCCGGCTCGGCCATCTTCGTTGCCGGTATCCTGTCGATACTCATCATTCCCAAATACGGCTTCGGCCGGGCCTTCACCTGCCTGGGTAAAACCGTCAAGCAGCTGGTCTTCCCGATCTGCACCATCGCCATGATCCTCGGGCTGGCCTATATCATGAACTACTCGGGCATGAGCTCGACCATGGGTCTGGCCTTCACGGCCACCGGCTCCTTCTTCCCCTTCTTTGCCCCGGTCATCGGTTATATGGGCGTCTTCCTCACCGGCTCCGACACCTCCTCCAACGCCCTGTTTGGGGCCATGCAGAAAACGGCCGCCGAACAGATCGGCGTCGACCCGGGCCTCATGGTGGCTGCCAACTCCTCCGGCGGCGTCTGCGGCAAGATGATTTCGCCGCAGAGCATCTCGGTCGCCACCGCCGCCACTGGCCTGGTGGGCGAGGAATCGACCATCTTCCGCTTCGCCCTGCCACACAGCATCGCGATGATCATCTGCATGGGTATCCTTACCTTCCTGCAGGCCTACGCCCTGCACTGGATGTTGCCGTAGCCCCGGAAAACGGGAGTGGCGGGCTGCGGTCCCGCCGCTCCCGTTTTTGAATACATTTGTCTCCGCGATAGTTTTTAGGAGGGGGGTACATCATGAAAGGCCTCAGGCAGCAAGAACTGTCCGGCGTAATCCAAATCGACCGTAAAAAATGCAAAGGCTGCGACTCCTGCAAAGCCTTTTGCCCAACCAGCGCAATAACCGGAAAATACGGCGCCGTCCATGCCGTCGACAGCGAGAAATGCATTTTCTGCGGCCAGTGCCTGGTCAACTGTCCCTTCGGCGCGCCCCAGGACACCGTCGACCCGGTGGACAAAGTGATCGCTAAGTTGAAAGACGGCCGGACCACCGTCGTCGCCACAACAGCTCCTGCGGTGCGGGTGGCAATCGGTGAGGAATTTGGCCTCGAACCCGGAACCCTGGTAACCGAAAAACTGAACGGCGCCCTCCAGGCAGCCGGCTTCAAGCTCCTCGACACCAACTTCGCCGCCGACCTCTGCATCATGGAAGAAGGCAGCGAGCTTATCGCCAAGATCCGTCACTTCGCGCTCGGTGAAGCGGCCGAGCACCATCTGGGACCGCTGCCGCAGTTTACTTCCTGCTGCCCGGCCTGGATTCGCTATGCCGAGCTCTATTACCCGGCCATCCTGCCAAACCTTTCATCCGCCAAGTCCCCCATGCTTATGGCCGGCTCTCTGGCCAAGACCTACGGGGCGACCGAAGTCTGGAAAACCAAGCCGGAAAACGTCTTCGTCGTCGGCGTAATGCCCTGCACGGCGAAAAAGTTCGAGGCCTCGCGGCCGGAATTCGCCAGCGCCGCCGCCTACTGGCGCAACAAAGGCCAAACGGCGGCTTATCCTGATATTGATACTGTTCTCACCACCCGCGACCTGGCCCGGCTGCTGAAAAAACTGAATATCAACCTGACGACCGTGGCCGACTACAGCGAAAAAGACAATCCGCTGGCCAGCTACAGCGGCGCCGGCACCATCTTCGGCAACACCGGCGGCGTTATGGAAGCGGCCCTGCGGACAGCCTACTTCGTCATCACCGGCCAGGAAATGGCCAACCTCGAGCTGACCCCCGTCCGCGGGCTGAAGGGCGTCAAGGCGGCCAGCGTCACCATGAAGGACGCCAAGACCGGCAAAGAAATCACCCTCAAAGTCGCCGTCGTTCACGGCATCAAAGAAAACCTGAAGCCACTTGTCGACGAAGTTGTCGCCGGCAAGTCACCCTATCACTTCATCGAAGTGATGAACTGCCCGGGCGGCTGTGTCAACGGCGGCGGCCAGCCCATCAACCCGATGGGGACCTCCTGGCTGGACAAATACCGGGCCATGCTTCCATGGTCGTAGAGGAGGTAGCGAAATGGCAAGTTACGATTATGTAGAAAAAGCGGTC
>JAEZLU010000322.1 GCA_023415075.1 Bacillota bacterium | reverse complement strand
ATGGACAATACATTGGAATGGCTTAAGAAAATCAGTGAAACCGCCGGCCCGTCCGGCTATGAGCAACGGGTAAAAGCCCTGCTCACCGACAGGCTTGGTTCCATCAGCGAAGTGTCCCACGACAAGATAGGCAGCATCATCTTCAAAAAGCGGGGCGCGGCCGAGGAGCCGCGGATCATGCTGGCCAGCCACATGGACGAAATCGGCTTCATGGTAAAACATATCACCAAAGAAGGTTTTCTCAAATTCACCACCCTCGGCGGCTGGTGGGAGCAGGTCATGCTGGGCCAGCGGGTCACCGTCATGACCGCCAAGGGCGATATCCCGGGCGTTATCGGCAGTAAGCCGCCTCATATCCTCAATCCAGAAGAACGCAAGAAGATAGTCCAGAAAAAAGAGATGTACATCGACATCGGCGCCGCCGATGAAAAAGAGGCCAAAGAGAAGTTCGGCGTCCGCCCCGGCGACGCCGTGGCCCCCTACAGCACCTTTACCGCCCTCGCCAACGACAAATACCTCCTGGGTAAGGCCTGGGACAACCGCATCGGCTGCGCCATCATGGCCGACGTTATCGAGCGCCTCCAGAAGGAGCAACATCCCAACAGCGTGTTCGGCGTCGGCACCGTCCAGGAGGAGGTCGGCCTGCGGGGAGCCAAGACCAGCGCCGGCGTCATCGATCCCCACTTCGCCTTTGCCGTCGACACCTGTGTGGCCGGCGATACCCCCGGGGTCAGCGACGACCAGGCCGCCAGCCGCCTCGGCAAAGGGGTGGCCATATCGATTTTCGACGCCAGCCTCATCCCGTTGCCCAAGCTGCGGGACTTTGCGGTGGCCACCGCTGAGGAAAACGACATACCCTACCAGCTCGAGTTCACCGAAGGCGGCGGCACCGACGCCGGCCGTATCCATATCCACGGCCAGGGCGTTCCCAGCCTTGTCCTAAGCATACCTACCAGGTACATCCATAGCCACAACAGCGTCATCCACCGCGACGATTATGAGGCCGCCGTCCGCCTGGTCGTGGCCATCCTCAAGAAACTCGACAAGAGCAAATACGAGGAACTGATAAAATGAGTGGCCGCCTCCAGGCCTATAAAGGGATAAAGCCGCAGGTTGCGCCGTCCGTCTTTTTGGCCGGCGGCGCCCAGGTAATCGGACGGGTCGCCGTCGGCCCGGACAGCAGCGTCTGGTTCAACTGCGTACTGCGGGCCGACGACAACTCGATAAAAGTGGGCGCCGCAACCAATATCCAGGACGGTACCGTCGTCCACTGCGAGGCGGAATACCCGGCCGTTATCGGCGACAACGTCACCGTCGGCCACAACGCCGTCATCCATGGCTGCACCGTCGGCGACAACTGCCTAATCGGCATGGGGGCCGTTGTACTCACCGGGGCCGTCATCGGCGACAACAGCATCGTCGGTGCCGGCAGCCTCATTACCGCCGGCAAGAACATTCCCGCCGGGTCGCTGGTTGTCGGCTCGCCCAGCCGGGTCATCCGCCGACTCACTGACGCGGAACGGGAAACCATCCGGCGGTCGGCGCTCCATTACCGCACCAAGGCGGCCGAATACCGCACTGCCGATGAAAAATAGGGGAGGGGACTACATTTGGAAAAAACGCTGATATTAGTCAAACCTGACGGCGTGGCCAAGGGGCTTATCGGCGAAGTCGTCGGCCGCTTCGAGCGCCGCGGTTTCAAAGTAGCCGCTCTCAAGATGCTGCGCCTGTCGACCGCCCAAGCCGAAGAACATTACGCCGAACACAAAGGCAAAGCCTTTTTCCCCGGACTGGTAAGCTTTATTACATCAGGACCGCTTGTCGCCATGATCATCGAAGGCGAAAATGCCGTCAAGGCGGCTCGGGCCATGATGGGCGCCACCAACCCGCTCGACGCCGCTCCCGGCACCATCCGTGGCGACTTTGCCATCGACATCGGCAGTAACATCATCCATGGCTCGGATAGTACGGCCAGCGCCGAGCGGGAAATCGCCATCTATTTCCGCCAGGCGGAAATCATCGGCTAACTGTTAAGGGAGAGAGAAAATGAAAATCTACACGAAAACGGGCGACAAAGGCACCACCGCCCTCTATAGCGGCCAGCGCGTCCCCAAGGACAGCCAGCGGGTCGAAGCCTACGGCACTATCGACGAATTCGACTCAGCCCTTGGCCTGGCCCGTTCGCTTGTCAAGAACGCCGCCGTGGCCGAGGCTATCCTCAGCGTCCAGAAACTTCTTTGGCAGGCTATGGCCGAGGTCGCCAGCCTGAATGTCAGCAAACAGCCGATCACAACGGCCGAAATCAGCGCCATCGAGGCGACCATCGACAAGTTCGACGCCAACTTGCCGCCCCTGACCCATTTCGTCATCCCCGGCGACACGCCAGGGGCTGCGGCCCTCGATCTGGCCCGCACGGTGGCCCGCCGGGCCGAGCGCGAGCTGTGGCGGCTGGCCCGCCAGGAACCGGTGGACGAACACGTCCTTGTCCTGGTAAACCGCCTCTCCGACCTTTGCTTCATCCTCGCCAGAGCCGAAACCGAAGGGCGGGAATAACCATGCCGATCTATGAATTCAAGTGCAACAAATGCGGCCGCCGGTTCGAACAACTCTGCCGGCTTTCCTGGCAGGGAACTGTCAACTGCCCGGACTGCTCGTCCGCCGACTTGTCCAAAGTTATTTCCGGTTTCGCCAGCCCCGGCAGCGGCGGTGGCTCCGGCGCCGGCTGCAGCGGCTGCAGCGGGAAAAGTTGCTCCACCTGTAAATAACCGGCACATGAATGCCCTTTTCGTCATAAGATTATAGAGAGTATGCTTGGAAGGGGCGAGGGCGGTGAAACTGAAGGTTTGTCTGCTGACGGTGCCGCGACCACTGCGTAAATTGATGCGCATTTTTTGTAAAACTGGCTAATATCGGTAATACTAATAACCGCCTGATTGGAGTAGGCGGTTATTAATTTGCGCGGCAAAGCCGCAAAAGCAGGAAAATTTACACTTCACAGAGAATTTAAAGTACCGCATTTAGACAGTTCTGCACTAGAATGTGTTGGACGGAACAATACCAGCAGGAGGGACACGGTTTGAAAGAGTACAAAAGCGACAAGATCAGGAATGTCGGCATCTTTGCCCATGGCGGGGCCGGAAAAACATCGCTGGCTGAGGCGCTGCTTTTCAGCACCGGGGCGGTAAATCGACTTGGCAGAGTTGACGACGGTACGGCCACCACTGACTTCGAACCGGAAGAGGTCAAGCGGAAGGTCACAATCAGCACCGGCCTGGCGCCATGCGAATGGCGCGACCATAAAATAAATTTCCTCGATACCCCGGGATACGCCGACTTCGTGGCCGAAGTAAAAGGGAGCCTGCGGGCCGTTGACGCCGCCCTGGTGATACTGTGCGCCGCCTCGGGGGTCGAAGTCGGCACCGAAAACGCCTGGAAATACGCCGGCGACCTCGGCCTGCCTCGCCTGGCCTTCGTTAACAAGATGGACCGCGAGAATGCCGACTTCTTCGGCACCGTCGACCAGATGAAAGAAAAACTCGGCGGCAACATTGTTCCCATCCAGATGCCCATCGGCGCCCAGGACAGCTTCAAGGGCATCGTCGACCTCGTAAAAATGAAAGCCTACACCCCAGCCAACAATCAGGGAACCCAATATACCGAAGGCGAAATCCCCGCCGACCTCAAGGACAAAGCCGAAGAAGCCCGCCTGGGCCTCATCGAGGCAGCCGCCGAGACCGACGACGACCTGCTGGCCAAATACCTCGAAGGCGAAGAACTGACTGACGAAGAAATCCGCACCGGCCTTGTCAAGGGCTTGGCCCAGGCCAAATTCTGCCCGGTGCTGTGCGGCAGCGCCGCCAAAAACATCGGCGCCCAGCAGCTTCTCGATGCCCTCGTGGCCTTCGGGCCTGGCCCTGAGAATACTGTGGCCAAAGGCCAGAACCCGGCTACCAAGGAAGCTATGGAACGCAAAGTCGGCGATCCCTTCGCCGCTCATGTCTTTAAAACCACCGCCGACCCCTTTGTCGGCCGCCTCAGCTACATCCGCGTATTTTCCGGCCAGCTGAAGCCCGACGCCACCCTCTATAACGCCAGCCGCGACAAATCCGAACGCATCGGCAACATCTTCACCATGAAGGGCAAAACCCAGGATATGATGACTGTCGCCAACGCCGGCGACATCGTCGTCGTCGCCAAGATGGCCGAAACCAGAACCGGCGACACCCTCTGCGACAAAGACAAGCCCATCATCTTCGAACCCATCGACTATCCGAAACCCATGCTCACCATGGCAGTCGAAGCCAAAAACAAGGGTGACGAGGACAAAATAGGCAACGCCCTCCATCGGATGTCGGACGAAGACCCCACCTTCACCCTCGAGAAAAACAACGAGACCCACCAGCTGCTGGCCAGCGGTATCAGCGACATGCACATCGACGTTGTCGCCGAGCGCATGAAACGTAAATTCGGCGTCGACGTCAAGCTCAGCGACCCCCGTATTCCCTATCGCGAGACCATCCGCGCTTCCAACAAGGTCGAATACAAGCACAAGAAGCAAAGCGGCGGCCACGGCCAGTACGGCCACGTATGGCTGCAGCTCGACCCGCTGTCCACCGGTTCCGGCTTCGAATTCGCCGAGACCATCTTCGGCGGCTCCGTACCTCGCCAGTACTTCCCGGCGGTCGAAAAAGGCGTTCGCGACGCCCTGGCCAACGGCATCATTGCCGGTTTCCCGGTAACCGATATCAAGGTAACCCTCACCGACGGCTCCTACCATGATGTCGACTCCTCGGAAATGGCCTTCAAGATCGCCGCCGTCGGCGCCATGAAAAA
>JAEZLU010000096.1 GCA_023415075.1 Bacillota bacterium | reverse complement strand
TCGACCGGCCCGAGGATTTCCTTGAAAACTTTGATGTTGTTGTTCTCGCAGCCCAGTCCGAGCACCAGGACGCCGCCGGCGTTGGGGTGACGGACGAGGTTGGCCAGGATGTGCTGGGTGTTGAGCTGGTCGTCGCCCATCTGCGAGCAGCCGTAGGGGTGGGTCAGGGCGAAGACGCCGTCAATGTTGGCGGCGGCAAGCTGCCGGCCGGCCACCTCGGCGATCAGGCGGGCATTCTGGTTGACGCAGCCGACGGTGGGGATTATCCAGATTTCGTTGCGGGTGCCCACACGGCCGTCGGCCCGGCGGTAGCCGGCGAAGGTTTCCCGGCTGGCGGCCGGCTTGAAGCCTGTTTCTTCGGGGCTGTAGCTGTATTCGAGCATATCCCCCAGGCCGGTCTTGACGTTGTGGGTGTGGACCCACTCGCCGGCCCGGATGGGCGCCACCGCCAGGCCGATGGGAAAACCGTATTTGATGACCTTGTCGCCGGCGGCGATGTCGGCGAGGGCGATCTTGTGGCCGGCCGGCACAGCCTGGCGGACGGCAAGGTCCTGCCCGGCGACGGTCAGCCGCTCACCGGCGGCCAGCGGCCGGATGGCCACGGCGACGTTATCCTTGGGGTGTATCTTGCTTATTTCCATTTTTCACCTCGGAGCGGCCTAAGATTTTGCGCCAAGCAGGCTTTCGACCGCTGCCTTCATGCCGTTTTGGCAGATGTCCTGGAGGTAGGCGGCGACGGCGGCGGTAAGGCCGGCGACCTTGCCCAGATCTTGGCCCCAGATGGCGGTGTTGGCCAGTACGGCTTCGGCAACCTTGCCGGCGCCGGCCGGGCTGCCGTCATAGGCTTTCCAGGTGGCGGTGAAGAACTCGAGCACCGGCTTGTCGTCCCGCATTACGAAGGGGCCTTTGGCCCGTTCGGCTTCAAGGACGTCACCGTTCATCTTGCCGTCTTTGTATACGGTGGCCAGAGCCGCCAGGCCGAAAACGAGGAGCGGCGGCAGCTTGCCCAGACGCTGCTGATAGTCGAGGATCGACGGCAGCACCCGGGTTTTGAATTTGGAGGCCGAGTTGAGGAGAATGCTGAGGAGGTAGTGCTGAATGTAAGGGTTCTTGAAGCGCTCGACCACGGCGTCGGCGAAGGATGTCAGCATCTTCTTGTCAAGGTCGACCGAGGGGACGATTTCCTGGTAGATGGCTTCACGTACGAAGCGGCCCATTACCGGATGGTCCATCATTTCGCCGACCGTCTCCAGCCCGTAGAGGAAGGAGGCCGGCACCGAGGAGGTATGGCCGCCGTTTAATACGCGCACTTTGCGGGTGCGGTAGGGGCTCATGTCGTCCGTCCAGATAACGTTGAGACCGATGCGGGTGAAGGGCAGTTTCTCGGCCAGCCAGGCCGGCCCCTCGATAACCCACAGGTGGAAAAGCTCGCCGGTGTCGAGCAGGCTGTCCTCGTAACCGAGGCGGGCGGCGAAGGAGGCCACCTCGTCTTTGGGGTAGCCGGTAACCACCCGGTCGACAAGGGTGTTGAGAAAAATGTTGTTTTTCTCGACCCAGGCGGCGAAGGCCGGCGGCAGTTTCCACTCGGCGGCGTAGCGCAGGACGATCTTTTTCAGGTTGTCGCCGTTGCGGTCGATGAGTTCGCAGGGTATAAGAACCATGCCGCGGGCGGCGTCGCCGTTGAAGTGCCGGAAGCGGCGGTAAAGATAGGCGGTGACTTTGGCCGGGAAGGAATTGGGCGGGGTCATGTCGAGGCGGTCGGCGCCGTCATAGCTTATGCCGGCCTCGGTTGTGTTGGATATCAGGTAATCGATGTCGGGGTTCTCGGCGCACCGCAGGACTTCAGCCCAGTCGGCATAAGAGCTCAGCGCCCGGCTTATCGAACCGACGAGCGATAGTTCCTCGGCCGGCTTGCCGTCGACCAGGCCCCTGAGAGCCAGGGTGTACAGGCAGTCCTGAGCGTTCAGGCGGCCGGCCAGGCCCTCGGCGATCGGTTGCACGGCAACCACCCGGCCGTTGAACAGGCCCTTGTTATTAAGCCTGTGGAACATCCAGTCGACGAACGCCCGCAGGAAGTTGCCCTCACCGAACTGGATGACCCGCTCAGGCAGGTCTACCGGGTAGGTGGGCAGCTCCATTTCCGACGGAAAGGCGAACTTCCCGTCAAGAAGCTTTCGTGTCAATGCAGGCATAACGATTCCTCCTAAAGCTTACGTCCCTATTTAAACATATTTGGCAAGGTCATCGACAGGGCGGGAATATAGGTGAGCAGCAGCAAGACCACCAGCATGGCCAGGAAGAAGGGCATCATGGCCTTGGTGCCGGCTTCGACCGAAACCTTGCCGATGGCGCAGCCGACGAACAGCACGGTGCCGACCGGCGGCGTAAGTAGACCCATACCGGCATTGAAGATGAGGATGATGCCGAAGTGGATGGGGTCCATGCCGATGGCAGTGCAAACCGGCAGCAGGACCGGCGTGAGGATGAGGATCATCGGCGCCATGTCCATCGGTCCGCCGAGGATTAAGAGCAGGATGTTGATGAGCATGAGAATGACCCACGGCTTGTCGGAAACCGCCAGGAACCACTCGGTAATGAGGTCAGGCAGGTGCAGGTAGGCCATGACCCAGCCGAAGGCGTTGGAGGCGGCTATCAGGAAGAAGACCATCAGCACGGTGCGAAAGGTGCGGACAAGCACCGGCCACAGCTGCTTGAACGAGGCCTCGCGGTAAACGAAGAAAGCCAGCAGGAAGGAGTAGACAGCCGCCAGGGCGCCCGACTCGGTGGCCGTGGCCCAGCCGCTGATGATGCCGCCGAGGATGATGACCGCCGGCGTGAAGGACAGTAAGCCGTGGAAGAGGATGCTGGGTATCTGGGATTTTACTATCGGGTCGCCTTTGGGATAGTTTTTCTTGATGGCGATTATGTACCCGGTGAGCATCAGGGATGACAGGAGAATAATGCCGGGGATGATGCCGGCCAGGAAGAGGCCGCTTATCGATACGCCGCCGGCGGCGATGGCGTACAGCACCAGGTTGTGGCTGGGCGGCACAACAACGCCCTGGATGGCGGAGGAAATGGTGACGCCAACCGAATAGTCGGCGGCATAGCCTTTCTTTTTCATGAGCGGGATCATAACTGAGCCGATAGCCGAGGCGTCGGCGACCGCCGAACCGGACAGGTTGCCGAAGAACATGCAGGCCACGCTGTTGACAAGGGCCAGGCCGCCGCGGATCCGGCCGACGAACAGGTTGGCCACGTTGACGATCCGGTTGGCCAGGCCGCCCTCGCCGAGGATCTGGCCGGTGAGGACGAAGAAGGGTATGGCCAGCAGGGAATATATCTGAATGCCCGCAATCATCTGCTGGGCGACAACGACGGGAGGAATTTCCAGGTACCAGAGGGTGAGCAGGGACGAGCCTACAAGGGTAAGGGCAACAGGAAAGCGCAGTATCAGCAGCACGAAGAAGCTAAGAGCAAGTATCCAGATTGCAGTTGTCTGATCAGGCATCATGTTGCTTGATTTCCTCCTCTACGTCAGAGTAACGGCGGATGTCATACCCGCAGAACTGCAGCGCGGAGTAGGCGCAGGTCATGACGCCGGTGATCGGCATTACCACATACGTGACGCTGTTGGGCAGCTTGGTGGCCGGCAGGGTGGACTCGTTCATAAGGACCGTGAAATCCCAGCCGTAAAATATGAGATAAAGGCCAAAAGCAAAGGTGCAGATATCGATGGCGCGATCCATGACCCAGATGGTGCGTTTGGATACGAAATTCTCGATCATGTCCATATTCATGTGGAGCTTCTCGCGGAAGCCAATGGCTATGCCCATGTAGGAAAACCAGGCTAAGAGGAGCATGGTCATTTCCTCCGACCAGAAAAAGACGAAGTTTAAAAGCTTCCGGGTAAAAACCTGGACGGTGACGATGAGAATCATGGTCACCAGACAGATGATGGCGAAGCCTTCGATCGTCCTGTCCACTGCCAGAAGTAGGCGCTTGATTGTTTCCATGGGTCGGTCACCCCCTTAATACTACTTGAATTGTCAGGACTGGCGGCTCCTCGCAAGGGAAGAGCCGCCAGTCCTGCCGTTACGACAAATGAATCTTTGCTTTACTACCGGGCCTTGGCAATGGCGTCAAGCACTTCGCCGTATTCGGCGCGATACTGTTGCAGCATCGGTTTGACGGCATCCTGCCAGGGTTTGAGGTCCTTGACATAGGTGACGGTGCTGCCGGCGGCCTTGACCTTTTCTTCGGCTTCCTTCTCGAACTTGGCCCACAGCTCGCGCTGGGTCTTGACCGAATCGGCGGCCGCCTGCTTGATTATCTTCTTGTCTTCGTCGGTCAGTTTATCCCAGACGACTTTGCTCATGATCAGCACTTCCGGCACCATCTGGTGCTGGTCGACGATGATGTGCTTGGCGACCTGGTAGTGGTTGGCGGTCAGATAGCTCGGGAAGTTGTTCTCGGCGCCGTCGATAACGCCGGTCTGGAGGGCGCTGAACACCTGGCCGTAAGGCATCGGGGTGGCGCTGGCGCCGATGGCCTGCATAAGGTCCATATTGATCTTGTTCTGCTGAACGCGGATTTTCATGCCTTTGAGGTCGCCCAGATCTTTGAGCGGCTTGGTGGAGTAGAAGCTGCGGGCACCCGGATCATAGTAGCACAGGCCGATGAACTTGGAGTTGGCCAGGCCGTCGAGCATCTTCTGGCCGTCCGGGCCTTCGAGGAACTTCCACATATGGGCGTTGCTGTCGAAGATGTACGGCAGCGAGAATACGCCCAGCGGCTTGTTGAATTCGGCCAGCGGCGCCGAGCTCACGCGGGTGAAGGCCACCGCGCCGAGCTGAACCTGCTCGATGACGGCTTTTTCTTCGCCAAGCTGCGAGGAGGGATAAACTTCGACTTTGATGCGGCCTTTGGTTCTCTCGGTGACCAGTTCGGCGAACTTCTTGTCGCCCATGGTGGTGGGGTAATCGGGCGGATGGGTCTCGCCCAGTTTCAGGACAAGCTGGGGCTGGGCCGGTTTCTGCTCGGCCTTTTTGTCGCCGCCGCCGCAGCCGGCCAATACGCCGGTGACGACGAACAACAGGGTAACCAGGATAACCAGGTACTGCTTCTTCACACTTCGTTCCCCCTTGATATAAATTTAAGCTGCAGTTATCGCCAGGAGTCGCCTCCATGACTTCGGTCCTGGACAAGTTACGCCAAATCCTAATTGGTCTCCTGTAAAAGGTCGGAATCGGCCGATTCGAGCATTTCCCTGAGGGCCAGCGCGCAGGCGCCGGAAAAACCGGCCCGCCCGTCGAGCGAGGAGATTCGCAGATCAGTGTCCTGGGCAACTTCCGGAAAAGCGTGGCTGGCTATGGCCTCGGCGATAATCGGCCGCACGAGGCTGGCGGCCCTGGTCATCTTGCCGCCGAGAAAAACGACCTGCGGATTGAGGATATTAACGACGTCGGCGATGGCCGAGCCTATGTAACGGGCTACCTGGCCCATAAGTTCGGCGCAGTAGGAACCTTCGGCCATGGCGCAGTCGACGATGTCGTCGATCGACAGGCGGCCGCTAGCCGTCCTCAGCTTAATCGGATCGTCGGCCCGGATGAAGGGCAGCTCGCTCGCCACCTTGCGCTCGAGGGCCGGGATACCGCAGATAGCCTCCAGACAGCCGCGGTTGCCGCAGTTGCAAAGCGGTCCGTCCTCCTGGATGACGATGTGGCCGACTTCGCCGGCGTAGCCCCGGCTGCCCTGGAGAATCCGTTCGTCGGAGATGACACCGGCGCTGATGCCTTCGCCCCAGTTGACGTAAACCAGGTCGCGGCAGTCGTCGCAGTCGCCGAACCACCTTTCGGCCAGGGCGGCGGCGTTGGAATTGTTGTCGATGAACACCCGCACCCCGAGTTTATCCTCGAGCACCGCCCGCAGCGGGTAGCCGCTCCAGGCCAGTCCGAGGTTGACCGAGCGCCTTACTTTGCCGGCTTCGGTATCGAGCAGGCCGGGAAAAGCCAGGCCGAGAGCCAGCATTTTGCCGCCGGGACTGGCAATGCGGGCGGTGGATTCCACCAGCTGCAGGAGGTTGTCGATACCCCTCTCCGGGCGGGACATGTCAGCCGCCGTACGCGCCAGAAGGACCGGTCCGTCGGTGAGGTTGGCCAGGCCGATCGATACTTCGTGGCGGGTCACCTCGGCGCCGATAACATAACCGGCCTGAGGGTTGATTTCCAGCTGAACCGGTTTACGGCCGCCCTGCGAGCGGCCCAGTCCGGTTTCTTTAACGAAACCGAGACCGAGAAGCTCCTTGACTATGCCGGTGATTGCCGGCCCGGTAAGCCCGGTAAGCACGGCCAGTTCCTGGCGGGATATCGAACCCTGGCGTTTGAGAATATTGAGCACCGTCATCCGGTTAAGTTTCTTAATCAGTTTACTATTCGCCGGAACGCCAGCCAATAAAAGCCCTCCAATAAAGCCACCAGCAAGATATATATGGGATTAATGCCGGACTTAATTAAGTCATTTATTTATCAATAATTCTGTGTTTCGCCCCGGCTGACGATAATCCTGCCAGATAAAGGCGATCGGCAGAATTTTTTTATATACTGAAACGCTTGTGGGCAGATGGATGCCACGTCGCCCCGGCGGCCCCTCCGGCATATCATAGACCACCAAAACTGTGAGGTGAGAATGATGATTTGCCAGGATCTTTTCCAGGAATCCTGCCCCTGTATCCGGGCCGAACTGGCGGAGTGCTACTATTGCAGCCTGCTGCGGGACGAGGCGGTATGCGCCTGCGACTGGCAGGGCCAGTGCCTGTATGAGCTGTATAAGTGGCATGACAAGCCCGCCGGTGAAATACCCACAGGCACCGTGGCCGCTGTGCGCACCTTCGCGACCACCACCGGTCTCATCATCAAGGCCGACGCCGCGCTGACGGCCGCCCCCCTTGGCACGGCGGTCAGTTTCCCGCTGCCGCCCGCCGGCCGGCCTACGGTAAACGCCATTATCCTGGCTACATATCCTGAAGCCGGCTTCGTCCATCTCCTGTTGCCCACCGTCTGGGCCGTCCCGCTCCTCAAGGGGCAGAAGCTCATCCTGGAGATTGCCGGCAACGCCCTGCCCGGCCAGCAGGCGCTGGCCGCGGCCCATGGCCAGAATATAACCCTGGTGGCGGCTGAGGCTTTCACCCAGGCGCTGGCACCGCTGGCCGCGGCTCTCCGCCGCCAGGGCAACCGGGTCGGCTTCCTGCCGGCCGGTGACGACGGTCTGCCGGCAGCAACCGATATTGTCCTGGTGGTCGGCCCGCCCAATGAAATAAAGAGAACGGCAACGCAGCTGCCGCTCTCTTTCCAGGGTAAAGTGGTGATTTTGGCTACAGAAGGATTATCGCCACAATTGTAGTGGCCACCAGGCCCAGCACTACCGGTACGAAGTTGCGGCGGGCCAGCTCTATCGGGTTTACGCCGGTGATGGCCGCCACCGGGATGAGGCCCCAGGGGATGAGGGTGCCGCCGCCGGTCCAGACGCCGGCAATCTGGCCGAGAGCGGCCAGGGTGGCCTTGTCGAGGGCGATGGCCTTGTCAAAGGTGGCGGCTACGCTGCCGACCAGCGGCAACGGCGAGAAGCCCGAGCCGTCCAGGCCGACGATGACGCCGGTGGCCAGGCTGACCAGGGCGACGAACGGCTTGTTGAGGGGTACGGTCTGGGAAAGGGCCACGCCGAAGTCTTCGAGGAAGCCGGTGGCGGTCTTGATTTCAAAGATGGCTTTGGCCAGGTCGCCTTTGCCCATGAAGAAGAAGCCGGCGATTACAATGACCGGCGCGAAAATCTTGATACCGAACATGAAGCCGTCACGCAGGTAGTCGGTGATCTTCTCGAGACCTTCCCAGCCGAACTTCAGCAGGCAGCCGACGGCCAGGATGACGACGGCGGTGGCCCCCAGGAGGGCGGTGGCGTCGCCGCCCCGCAGCTTGAGGGTAAGCATGGCTACGACGTCGAGGCCGAAAGCCAGCGGAGTGACAATCGCCAGGAAGTAGGACACCCAGTCAAGACTGGGTCTTTCCACAGTAGCGGCCATGAAGGTCTCCCGGTCGGAAAGATGCCGGGCGGCATTGGTTTTCATGTCCCGTTTGATCATGATAAAGGCGGTGACGGTCGTCACCAGGCCCATGGTGATGATGAGCGGCACGCTGGCGGCCATGACCGGCGAGGGATCGGCGAAACCGGCCGCCTTGGCGGTAATGGTCGGCGCCCCCTGAATGACGTAGTCGGTGGAAAGGGCGATGCCGTGGCCGAACAGGTTCATGGCCATGGCGGCGCCCATGGCCGGCAGGCCTGCCCGTACGGCCACCGGGAACATTATGGCGCCGATGAGGGCGGTGGCCGGCGACGGCCAGAAGAACCAGGAGGCGATAAGCATGGTGGCCCCGAGCACCCAGTAGGCGACATCGGCGTTGACCATGAGCTTGGCTGCCGGACTCATTACAAGATAATCGGCCCCCGTGTCGCCCAGGAGTTTGGACAGGGCCACAATAAGTGATATAACGACAATAATGCCCCAGAATTCGTTGCCGGCGACGATGAGGGAATTGAATACGGTGGTGAAAGCGCCAACAAGACTGCCTTTAACCAGCCAGCCGACAGACAGCAGACCGAGAATACAGGGAATGAGCGGATCTTTCCTGAGGCCCATAACGGCGATAACAACCAGAACCCAGAACAGGAAAAGCCAGTGGGCGGTGGTCAATACTACTGTCATGATAAGTTCCCTCCATTTTTTTGTTCCGGTTTGTGCGTCTCAGAGCTACCAGCGCTTTTTTGCTACCACCACCTTTTGCCGGAAAAATGATAATCTTTCCCACTATCTTTTCACCGGCAACAACAAAACTCCTTCTTCCAAATTTATACAAAATATAAGGCCGCCTGGATGACAGGCGGCCTCGATGTTTCGAGAGTGGGCGCTTATTTCTTTTCGATAGGCAGGCCGCCGGCTTCGGCCTGCGGGAAACCGGTGGTGATCGAAATAAGCTTGAAGCCTTCGGCCTTGAGAGGCGCGGTGGCCATGGCGGCGGTCTGGCCGCTGTAGCAGTAGAGCACTATCGTCTTGTCTTTGGGGAAGGTTTTGGCCTTGTCGGCCAAAGTGCCCAGCGGCGCGCTGATGGCGCCCTTCACATGGGCCTTGTCGTAGTCCTCGGCGGCTCTGAGGTCGACATAGACGTATTTGTCGGCGGCGCTGTCGACAAGCTTTTTGACGTCTTCGCCCTTGAGGATGAGGGTCTTGGCGGCCGTCTGCTTGGCGATGGCGGCAAAGTTTTCCTTGACGCCGGCCAGGGCGGCCGCTTCCTTGGGATCGGCGACCGTTTTGGCGGCAGCCGGCGTGAAGGCGGCAGCGGCGGTGTCGAGAGCGAAGCCGGCGGCTTCAACCTGCGAAAAGCCTTTGGAGACGGACATGGCTTTATAGCCGTAGGCTTTCAGCGGTACCATGGCCAGGCCGGTGGTCTGGCCGGTGTAGCAATACAGAAGCAGCGTCTTGTCGGCCGGCAGCTTGTCTAGGTTTTCGGCCAGCTGAACGGGGCCCAGGTTGACGGCTCCCTTGATGTGGCTTTTGGCATAATCCTCGGGGGCCCGCATGTCGATGATCAGGTACTTGCTCTCGTTGCCGGCAAGCAGTTCCTTGGCTTTGGCGGCATCGACCGGGAAGGTTTTGCCCTGGACTTCAGCCACGACTTTTTTGTAGGCGTCCCAGGTGGCGTCCTTGGTGACCTGGGCGGCATCGAAGGCCGCCGGCGCCGAGGCAGGTTTCTCGGGGGCCTTGGCCGGCTGGCCGCCGCAGCCGGCGGCTACGAAGGCGACGAGGATGAGCACGCTGATAAGTGACAGGAGACGTTTGGGCAGGAAATCTAACACTGTGCAATCCCTCTCTCTCTTTTATTATTGGCTTACGCCTTGCGGGGCAGCGGTATCGGCGGCAGCCGCCGGAGCAGCGGCAGCTTCGCCGGCGTCGAGTTTGAAGCGTTTCTCGCAGAAGGCGTACAGCAGGCTGCTGGCTCCGGCCGCCCCGCCGATGAGGGCCCATTCGGCCCACGAGGGCGAGTAGGCGTTAAAGACTGCCGCCTGGACGCCTTCCACCACCACCTGCGGAATGATCTGGCCGGCCATGATGAAGTCCAGCCGCATGAAGAAGACGCCGATAAGCACAAGGATGGCGGCCCGGAAGATGCGCCGGCCGTCGCCGCCGGCCCCGGCCAGGAGGAAAAGCGGTACCGCCAGTCCCAGGCCGGCTTCGATTATCCAGAAACGCAGGGCCAGCGGCCCGGAAACAAGCGCCGCCGTCGCCGCCCGCAGGGCGGGATCGTCGGCTGCCAGTCCACTGTAAAGCTTGCCGGCGTTCATAATGGCGGTGAGGATCAGGGTTACAAGCATAACCTTTGCCAGGCCGGCCGTTGTTTCGTCCGCTACCGCCCGCCCCCGCCAGCGGCCGGTCAGCCGGAGGGCGACCGCCAGGGCGGCGGCGCCGGAGAGGACGGCGGTCAGCAGGATGTAGGCCGGAAAGTACAGGCCGTACCAGAAGGGCCTTGTGGCCACCAGGGCGAAGATGGCCCCCAGGTTGACGACGGCCGCCAGCTTATTGATTACGGCGGCGCCGCCGACCAGCGGCAGGCTCTTATGGCCGGGATCGACCTGGCTGAAGTAGGCTTCGACGAACAGCAGGGCCATATAGATGCTGTAGAGGAAACCCATCCACCAGATGCCTGAGTGGAGGTTGGGCGACAGCATAATATAGATGAGGTTGAAGGGGTTGCCGAGCTCGATGCCGATGAGACCGAAGCCCGGCAACAGCAGGGACAGGGCCAGGAACAGGCTGCGCCGCTCGAGGGCGGCGTAAGCGGGCCGGCGACCGAAATGGCCGAATGAGCCGATGAGGCCAACGCCGGTGGCGGCGGCGGCGAAGAATACATAGCCGGCGATCAGGCTGCCCCAGGGTACGGCGGCCGAAGTCCCGAGGGCGTGCTCACCGTAGACGAGCTTGGCTGCGGCCCCTGCCAGGCCAAGCAGCACCAGGGTGCCGGGAACGGCCAGCCATCTTTCGAAAATCATCATGCCCGTCCCGCCTCCTTCACGTAGAAGACCCGCGGTTTGGTGCCTTTGTCGGCTGCCAGCTGGTAGACCTGTTTGCCCTTTATTTTCCTATTTATTTCACTTGTCGGGTCGTCGAGGTCGCCGAAGGTCCGCACATCGTTCATGCAGGTGCTGACGCAGGGCGGGCTCTCGCCCTTTTCGATGAAGCCGGCGCAGAAGCGGCACTTTTCCGGGATGCCGCGGTCGTTGACCTGGCGGACGTCGTAGGGACAGGCAACCACGCAGTATTTGCAGCCGATGCACTTCTTGGGGTCGATGAGCACCAGGCCGTCCTCGCGCTTGTAAGTGGCGCCGGTCGGGCAGACGGTGGCGCACGGCGGGTTGTCGCAGTGCATGCACTGGACGGGGACAATCTCCTGGCGGACCTGGGGGTATTTGCCGTGCTCGCGGAACTCCAGGCGATTGAAGAAGATGGCCGGCGGCAGCTGCCACTGCATCTGGCAGGCGATCCGGCAGGCGGCGCAGCCGGTGCAGCGGGCCGGGTCGATGAGCATCGCGTAGTGGGCCATCGCCTAGCCTCCCTTCCTGACGGTGACGATTACTTCCTGGACCATGCAACTGCCCGACAGCGGCTCGACCCTTGCCGGCGCGAAGTCGTTGTAATTGACGCCCTGCTGGTAGCCGAAGCGGGCCCGCGGCGAAAAGTTGCCGTAGCCGTTCGGCAGCCAGACGCATTCGGGATGGAGCATCTCGGTGACCTTGACAGCCACCGTCTTCTTGACCGGCCGCTTGCCGGTCTTGTACTCGATGACCGTTTCCAGGGTGACGGTGTCGCCGTCGCTTATTCCGAGCTTGTCGGCCCGGCTTTTGTTCATCCACAGGCGGGTGCCGTTGTAGCTTGTGGTTATTGCCTGCAGGTAGGGACTGTTGCTGGTGACCGAGTGGGAATGCCAGGGCTGTTTGCCATGGATGAGGCGAAATTCATTGTCGGCTTTCGGGCTGACCAGCGGCGGCACCCATACCGGTACGCCCAGGCGCCCGTGCAGCTTGAAGACCCCTATCGAAAACTCGACCTTGCCGGTAGTCGTCGGCAGGGCCGGCTTGCCTTCCTGCAGGGGAAAGCCCGGTTTGACGGGCTCGGGAACCTCGTAGCAGCCGATCTCCTTCATCTGCTCGAGGCTTACGCCGAGGGGCTTCAGCATGGCGGCGGCCTCTTCCTCGACCGTGAAGGGGTAGAGGTCGTCGATCTTCATGGCCTTGGCGATGCCTTTGAGAATGTCGAGGAGTGACTTGGTATCATGCAGCGGCGCCACCGCCGGGAAGCGCATGATGGCCTGCGGGTAGTCGTGGGCGATGTTGCCGCCGGTCGATTTCGGTGTTTCCAGCCGCTCGAGGAAGTAATGCTCAGGCAGGATGTAGTGAGCGGCGTAGACCGAGGTCTCGTTCCAGTCAACCGGGATGGACACGACAAGATCCGCCTTGGCCATGCCCTTTTGGTATTCGGGGTCGGGGGCGGTCCGCAGCGGGTTGAAGTGATAGATAAACAGGGCCTTAACCTTGCCCTGGGCGATGCGGTCAGGCATGTTCTGGGCGATGCCGCGGCTTGTCTCGACCGTCGGGTACTCATTGGCCACGCCGGCGCCGTCGGCCCGCGGCCCTTTTTCCGGCTGCAGGCGCATCGGCAGGGACAGTTTGCCGAATTTGGGGCTGGCCGCCGGCATCAGGCCGCCGGGCTGAAAGAAGTTGCCCAGGAGGGCGTTGACGATGACATTGGCCTGGGCGATCTGGGTGCTGCTGGCGTAGTGGTTGTGGAGGCCGTGGTAGCCCGGCTCGAGGAAAGCGGCCGGTGCGGCGGCGGCCAGATCGCGGGCGATGGCCCGGATCTTGACGGCCGGGATGTCGCAGATGGCCGCCGCCTTGTCGGCGGTGAAATCCTTGTTGGCTTTCCAGAACTCGTCGAAACCGAAGATATAGTCGTTCACGAAAGCGGCGTTGTAGCGGTTTTCGCTGACAAGGGTGTGGGCCAGCCCCAGGAAGAAGGCCAGGTCGGTGCCGGGGCGGATGGGCAGCCACTCGTCGGCCACCTTGGCCAGCTCGCACAGGCGGGGATCGACGACGACAATTTTGGCGCCGCGGTCCTTGGCCCGCATGATTTTGCGCATGGCCCCCGGCATGATGCCGCCGGCGTAGTTGCGGCCGGCGAACAGCATATACTTGGCCCGGTTGATGTCAGACGTCAGCTGGCTGCCGACCATCTTGTCCCAGGCGTTGGTCTTGGAGGTGAAGCAGGTCGAGTAGTGAGTTATATAGTTAGCTGAGCCGATCTCGTCGAGCAGCATCTGGGCGTAGGTTTCTTTGCCGCCGTGAGCCATCCAGACGACGCTGCTGGCGGTATCCTTGTCGATGATCTTGGCCAGTTTTTCGCCGATCTCCTTAAAGGCTTGCTCCCAGCTCAGCGGACTGAACTGGTTGTCGCCGGTCCGCTTCATCGGCTGGCTGACCCGGTCGGGGTTGTAGAGATCGGCGGCCACGCCGTGGGCCCGGGCGCACAGCTTGCCCTCGTTCTTCATAGCCACCGGTATGCCCTCGATCTTCCACAGACGCCCGTTTTTGACATAGGCGAACAGGGCGCAGTTGGTCGAGCAGCCGTTGCAGGTGGACGGTACTTTGGTCACCGGCGCCTCGGCCGCTCCCTCCACGAAGGAACGGAATTCGAAAGCCAGCGGGGCGGCCAAGCCTGCGCCAACGGCGGCGCCGGCCTTGAGGAAAGTGCGCCTGCTGATTGTTTTCATCTTTTTCCTCCTCCGTTTGCCTTTCAGTAGCCAGACCTGGCTACAGACGGCTACCCTCAGGTGGCCGCAGTCGACGGGCCGGGCTTCAGGGGAGCGTTCAGTTTCACCGTCGGCTTTTCGCCGGTGATGCAGGCGACGGAGGGAGCGCCGACAACTTTCTCGTCAGCCGACCACACGCTCATACCGTCCTTAAGGACGGTGGCCGTATAGCCCAGCTGGTTGAGGAGGCGGGCTGCCTGGCTGGCGGCATGGCCGTCGTAGTCGACCAGGACGATGTTCTTGTCAGGCGGCAGCTTCTGCAGGCTGGCAGGCTCGGCGACCGCCCGGAAGGGGATGTTGACCGCCCCTTCGATGTGGCCGGCCCGGTAGTGCTCAGCCTGACGGAGGTCAACAATATAGTAGCTCGCGAGCTTTTCCTTGAAATCCTTGGGCTGGATGACCGGCGGCGTTTCGCCGGCTTCCTGGGAGCGGCTCGTGATGAGCTCGGCCAAAGCGCCGGCTTTGGTTTCCAGTTTGGGCCGGCCATAGCTGCCGGCGGCGGTTTCCGCGAGCACCACCGGATAGCCGAAGGCTTCGCAGGCCAGCGGCGAGCCGCCGATGACCTCCTTGTCCTGCGACCAGCCGCCCATGCCGTGCTTCATGGCCACGGCGTCGAAGCCCAGCAGGTTCCAGAGGGCGGCCACCTGGCTGGCGCTGTGGCCGGAGTAATCGACGACGACGATCTTTTTGTCCCGCGGCAGGAAGGCGATCTTGGCTTCCCGCCAGGCGTCGGCGTAGGCGATGTGGACAGCGCCGGGGATGTGGGCCTGGGCGTAGTGTTCGTCGGTACGGACATCTACCAGGTACAGCGTCTGGTCGGTACCGGCCACCGCCCTTGCCAGCACTTCGGCCGGTTCGATGGTGAGCGGCCGGTTCTCTTTGAGATATTTGTCACTGGCGGCCGCCAGTTGGGCAAACGGGTCGCCAGCCAGCGCTGCCGGCGGCTTGGCCTCCGGGCCGGCGGGCCCGCCGCCGCAGGCGGCGACGACCGCCGCCAGGGCGAGGGCCAGGAAACCTGCGCCCCATCGTTTAAGGGTCTGACGCATCGCAATCCCCCTTATCATTCCGGGTGATAAC
>JAEZLU010000321.1 GCA_023415075.1 Bacillota bacterium | reverse complement strand
AACGGGATGCTCGGCGGGATGATCGGCCCCATGCAGGACGCCGTGGCCGTCACCGCCGCCGATACGTCCTCCTCGTAGCCGGCCTCCTTCATCGCCGGAATCATCACCATGCCGATGGCCACCGCCGTGGCCACCGCCGCACCGGAAATGGCCGCGAAAATGGCGCTGGCCAGAATGGTCGCCAGGCCGAGACCGCCGCTGATGTGTCCCAAGAGCAGACGGGCAAACCGCACCAGGTCCTGGGTAAGGCCGCCCTCGTTCATCAGGTTGCCGGCAAGCATAAATAGCGGAATGGCCAGCAGCGGAAAAGACGCCATACCGGCGAAAGTCGTCTGGGTCAGGATGGTCAGCGAAATATCCTCGCCCGACAGCAGAATATATGCCAGGGCCGATGAGCCCAAACCGATGGCGATGGGGATGCCCACGCTCAGCAATATGGCGAAGGCAAGCAGAAACAGCCAGATCATGCCTTCCCCCCCTTAGCCCGGTCCAGCCCGAGAAACATCAGCAAATCTTCGACAGTGACAAGCAGCATGAGGGTAAAACCGATCGGCAGGGCGGCGTAAGGATAACACATCGGAATCTGCATGGCCGGTGAGCGTTGGGCCGCGTTGGCCAGCGTCTGGTCAACCCCGTAATAAATCATAACCCCCAGGAAAAAAAACATAAAAATAAAGCCTATGCCCCGTAGCAGTTTGGCGACTGTGGGCGTAACGGCGTCAAGCACTGCCGTCATTCCTACCTGGTAGCCCTTCTTGAGGCCGACGGCACCGCCGAGCATCGATGCCCACACCAGCGAGTAGGTCGACACCTCGCCCGACCAGGTGGACATCTTGGCCAGCAGATAACGGCCGAAGACTTCATAGGGTATCACGATAGCAATGACCGCCATGAAAAAAATAGTGCCCCAACTGGCGCCCTTAAGGAGAACGGCGTTAACCCGCTGAATGAGCTGCAACATTTGCTTATCACTCCCGCAACTGATAATCCGCATCATCCCGGGCGCTTCGCCGGCGCCCGGGATGATGCGCATGGATCGCTACTTGGTGTTGATTATTGCGTCGATATTGTCTTTGCCAAATTCCTTGGCGAACTCGTCGAAAGCCGGCTGCATCGCTTTCTGCCAGGCCGCCTTGTCGACGTTGCGGGTGACGTTGAAGCCCTTGGCCTCCATCTCCTTGATCTTGGCTTCTTCGGCATCGCGGTTGACCTTACGCTGGAACTGGGCAACCTCCATGGCCGTCTTGCGGAAAATCTCCTGATCAGCCTTGGGCATCTGGTCCCAGCGCTTCTTGCTGATGATCATCGGCGCCGGCGAATAGACATGGCCGGTCAGCGACAGGAATTTCTGTACCTCATACATCTTGGAGGCATAAATTACGGCTATCGGGTTTTCCTGCCCGTCGATAACTTTTTGCTGGAGGGCCGGATAGACTTCGCCCCAGGCCATTGGCGTCGGGTTGAGGCCGGCCGTCTTCCAGGCCAGCAGATGGACCTTGTTCTCCATGACGCGGATCTTCAGGCCCTTGCCGTCTTCCGGCTTGACCACCGCGTTGCGGGAATTGCTGAGATTGCGGAAACCATTTTCCCAGAACGCCAGGCCAATCAGGTTGGCTTTCTCCAGGTCGGCCAGCAGTTTCTGGCCGATTGGGCCGTCGAGCACCTTGTCGACATGAGCGTTATCCCGGAAAATGAAAGGAATGTCGAGGATATTCATCGACGGGCTGAAATTGCCGACCGGGCCGGTGGAACCGACATAGATGTCGATGGTGCCCTGCTGCAGGCCCTCGAGCATCTCCCGCTCACCCTTGCCGAGCTGGCTGTCCGGATAAATAGTTACCTGGATGCGGCCGTTGGTTCTTTCCTTGATGAGATCGGCGAACTTCTGGGCGCCGACATTGTAGGGATGATCTTTGGTCTGGGTCGAGGTCAGCTTCATGGTGGCTTTGTATTCGGCTTTGTCGGCAGCAGGTTTGCTGCCGCCGCCGCAGCCGGCCACTACGACGACAAAAACAAGCAGCAACGCAAGAGCAACCAGTTTTTTCAATACGCTCACTCCTTTGTTGATTTTACAGTCGTCCACGTCCTGCCGGCAGCTTCCTCCCCTGCCTCCCCCCTCTTTTGGCACCGGCATTACGGGCAATTGTATACAACTCCGCAAGGTTGTCAATTCAGAATTTTCACTATCTGAAATAATTTCAACATATTGGCAAAAAATCCTGCGCCGGGTGAGTAATCCTATGAAAAATACTAAAACCAGGATGACGGACAAGCGCCGCCATCCTGGTTTATCCGCATCGTATTTGCTTGGAACTAGTATTTCTGCAGCGACAGTATGGTCATGCACACACAGCCGAGGACACCAAGACCAACCAGGAACATCAGGCCGCCGACATAACTGCCGGTGAGGGAGATGAAATAGCCGATCAGCACCGGCGCAAAAGCCGAACCACCGTTGGACAAGCCGTTCATCATACCGGCGCCGGCACCGATAGCCTTGCCGGGGACGATCTTTTGGAGGAGCGACCAGGACGACGGCAGGGCGATGGCGATCGACGCAATACCGAAGGAGATAAGGAGGGCCGCGGTCAGGTTGTCGGCGGCGTTGGCACCGAAATAAATGCCGGCGGCCGACAGCAGGTGGGATACGGCTACGAAGGGAGCCCGCCGGCCCAGCTTGTCGGAGACGTGGCCGAAATACAAAATGCTGATGGTGCCTAGGAAATATGGCAGCGAAGACAGCCAGCCCATAGCCGCCCACGAGAAATCACGGGCCACCTTGAGATAGGAAGGTAGCCAGGCCATCGTGCCCCACCAGATGGAAGCTATGCAGAAATAATTTATCGTCAGCAGCCAGAAGCGGTAGTTGCCGCAGAAAGAAGCCAGACGCTGGCTAAGGCTTTCGGTATTCATGGCCGCCTCAGCCTCGGCCTCTTCTTTGAGGCCGGCTTCGATGTGGGCAAGCTCGGCGGCGTTCACGCACTTATGCTGCCGCGGATGGTCGGTGGTAAAAAACCAGATCAGGAGGAGCGGGATGACGCCAAACAGGCCTAGCACGAAGAAGCTCGGGCGCCAGCCCCAGTTGCCGATTACCCAGGTAAAGAAGGGCATGGCTAGCATCGGGCCGGACATCAGGCCGATAAGCCAGACGGCATTGGCTTTGCCGCGTTCCTGCGGCGGGAACCAATTCTTGACGAAAGAGCTCTGCATCGGCCAGTGCATACCTTCGCCGACCCCGAGAATTACCCGGGAAATCAGCATAATACCGAAGGTCGTGGCGATGCCGCCGAGCATTACCGAGATTGTCCACAGGAAAATCGATACCGACATGGCCACTCGCGGACCCCAGATGTCGCCGAGAGGGCTCAAAAGCACATTGGCGAAACCGTAAGCGATAAGGAAGTAGGTCATAAGCTTGCCCATCTCGATAGGCTTGCCGGCGATGCCCATCTCGGCGAGGAATGTCTTGTCGGCCAGCAGTACCGATACGTTAACCCGATCGAGGTAGGCAACCAATAAAGTCAACAGTAAAATTGCGACAAGAATCACCCGCTGACGGGTTGGCGGAGCGAGTTCGGCATGAGGTACCACCTTCTCGGTATCCATTCGGAAGCCTCCTTAATATATTTTGGATAAGGGCGATATTTTATATTTTACCTGGACCACTGGCGTTGGTCAAGCTAATATTGAGAAAATTTGGAAAGTTATTTTGTAAATCTTATT
>JAEZLU010000298.1 GCA_023415075.1 Bacillota bacterium | reverse complement strand
GAGCAGGCTTCGGCGCCGCCGGGATTGCGGTCCTTGCGGTACCTGGCCGCCTTGACCGGGTCGATCGCCAGGCTGATCTGCTTTTCCCAGTCGAGGGCTTTGCGGGCTTTGGCCATCGACAGATCCCACTCCCAGGCGCCTTTTACGCCCTTGACGAGGTCGGCGGCGTGACCGGCGATACGGGAGGCGATGACGCCTTCACGGACGTCGTCGATGGTCGGCAGCCCGAGGTGCTCGGCCGGCGTGACGTAGCAGAGGAAGTCGGCGCCGGCGGCGGCGGCCAGCGTCCCGCCGATGGCGGCGGTGATATGGTCGTAACCGGGAGCGACGTCGGTGACCAGCGGCCCGAGGACATAGAAGGGCGCCCCTTTGCAAATCTGCTTCTGCAGCCTGACGTTGGCCTCAATCTGGTTGTAAGGCACATGGCCGGGACCCTCGACCAGCACCTGCACGCCTCTGGCCCAGGCCCGGTCGACCAACTCGCCGAGGGTGAGAAGCTCCTCTACCTGCGCCCGGTCGGTAGCGTCGGCCAGGCAGCCGGGCCGCAGGCCATCGCCCAGACTGATGGTGCAGTCGTAGTGGGCGCAGATGTCGAGCAGTTCGTCATAGCGGTCGTAGAGCGGGTTTTCCTTGTTATTGTGGAGCATCCAGCCGGTGATGAAGGAGCCGCCGCGGCTGACGACGTCGGTCACCCGGCCCTGCTGGCGGAGTCTGGCGATACTGGCCTGGGTGATGCCGCAGTGGACGGTCATAAAGTCGGCGCCGTCCTTTGCCTGTTTTTCGATGACCCGGAAGATGTCGTCGCCGGTCATGTCGACAACGGCGCCGCGGCTTTTTATTGCCTCCACCGTGGCCTGATAAAGGGGCACTGTGCCCACGGGGATGGGCGAGTGCTTGATGATCTGCTGTCGGGAGTAGTCGATATTGTCGCCGGTGGATAGATCCATTACCGCGTCGGCGCCGGCGTCGACGGCGGCCCGCAGTTTTTCCAGCTCGGGGGCGACGTCGGGAAAAGCGCTGGATGTGCCGATATTGGCGTTGACCTTGGTTTTCAGGCCGAGGCCGAAGCCGCGCGGTTTGAGACTGGTGTGGTTGATGTTGGCGCAGATGGCCACCGTGCCGGTCGCCACCCGCTGGCGGAGAAGCTCGGCGTCGATGCCCTCCTCTTCAGCCACCGCGGCGATCGCCGGCGTGATCTGGCCGGCGCGGGCGAGTTCCATTTGTGTTGCCACTCGTATTACCTCCCATCATTTACCAAAAACAAAACGGCCATCCCACCGGAAGGTTAAGATGGCCGTCAGTTTACCTGACGAAAACCACTTCCCTACGCTGGTATTACCCAGAATCAGGTTCCAAGGGTCGGCTTGCGCCTCTCAGCATTACGCTCCCCTAGTGGCCATTTTGCAATTGTTATAATAATATTACCAAAACCGGCCGGCGTTGGCAACTACTTCTTGATGATACTTTCCGACCGGCTCAGCGGTTCGCCTGTGTCGAGATGCCCGTAAAGCGTGCCGACTTTTTTGCCTTCAACGAGAATTTGCACCTTATAAACGTCGGGGAATTCGGTCAGGGTATTGACAATGGCCCCTACCGCCAGAATCTCGCTGGCCGAGCCGCCCCGGCCGCTTCTTATGAGCTTGTCGCTGAAATCGGCGTAGGCCACATGGTCCTTGATCGTGACGCCCCTGAGCTTGGTGCCTTCCGGCAGAACCCTTACAAGGTCGACGTTCTTCGGTTCGCCCACAAGTATTTCCAAGGCGCTCTGGGCCGGATGCGCGGTCTTCGGTACGGTTAAAACCTCGGGTACGAGGTACATAGCGTCCTTAGTGGCGAAGTATACGGTGACCTTCATCGTCTCGTCGGCCGGCGTGCCGGTCTGCTGCTTGTCGGCGGCAGTGCTGCCGGACGGCGGCAGGGTGACCGACGACGGGGCGGCGGAGTCACAGCCTGGCAGCAGGGCAATAAAAAGAATCGCGATAATCAGCAGCCATACTCTCGCAGTCAGTCGCATCACTATTCACCTCCCCCTCCCCATCTGGCGGCCTGGGTGAAGAAATTATCCATGCCTTTGACGATTCCCTCGGCCACCTTCTGCTGGAATTGGGGATCATTTAACAGCCTTTCCTCGTTAGGGTTGGAGAGAAAAGCCATTTCGACAAGCGCCGCCGGCATTATGGTGCGCTTTATCACATAGAAGTTTGCCGGAAAAGTGCCGCGGTCCTTCAGGCCGTTGATCTGCATCATGCCGGCCTGTAGGCATCTGGCCAGCAGGGAATCGTAGCGGGTTTTCTGGTAGAAATAAGTTGCCGTACCGTCGGCGTCGCGGCTCACCGCGGAGTTGGAATGGATGCTGAGGAAAATATCGGCCTTGCGGGCGTTGGCCACCGTGGTCCTGGCTTTGAGTTCGTCCACCGCCGAGGAGTTGGGCCCGAAAACGTCGCGGTCGTCCTGATGGGTCATGACAACCTTGGCCCCGGCCTTTTCGAGGAGGGCCTTGACTTTGAGGGACACCGCCAGGTTTACGGCTTTTTCGGTGGTACCGCTGAGGCCTACGGCCCCGGGATCGGTGCCGCCATGGCCGGGATCGAGGACAATCAGCTTGTCCTTGAGGCCGGGGGTGAATTTGACATTCATGAGCGGCAGGGGCTTGTTGATATCGATAACCACGCGAAACGGCTTGTTGTTGGCCGGGTCCTGCGGCAGGGTGAAGACCTTATATTCGCCCTCGTCAACCATGATCGGCATATCGATGGCAATAGTAGTATTCAGCCCATCTTCGCTTTTGATGCTCATGCTGTCGGCAATGTTGCCGCCGAGATCGGTGTCGCCCTCGGTCTTGCCGGGGAGGGCTCCCTTGACGGTGACAACCAGCCGCGGGGTGGGCTGGGCAACAACGCTGCCTTTAGCCTCAACCGGGGCGGAAACGTCAAATACCAGGCGAAGTTTGCTGGTGCCGGTGGTCGCATCGACATGGTTGGCCGAGCGGAATTGGGTCAGCTCAGCCGGAGCTGTCGACGCTCCCGCCGTCTTCACAACAGCTAGCAGGCGCTCGCCCGGCTTAGCAGCGGGCTTAGCAGCAGGCTTAGCAGCCGCGTATCCGGCCATAGGCAGTAGCATCATCGATACCAGAAGCAGAAAACAGAGTGCGCGGCGCAATACTTTCACCTCCTACTGCGACGTGTTATGTTATAATTCGCCTTTTGCATTCAAAATCCTTCAGCGTTTTAATAGCACTTTTTATGTTACTCTG
>JAEZLU010000047.1 GCA_023415075.1 Bacillota bacterium | reverse complement strand
CCGGGGTAAGGTCGGGGTTGGTGGTCGGCACGACGCAGGCGATGATGCCGGCCGGTTTGCCGTATTTGACGATGCCTTTCTCGGGGATTTCCTCGATTATGCCGACGCTTTTCTGCCGCAGGGCGTCGCGCAGGACGCCGCGGATCTTGAAGCGTTTGTTCATCCGGCTGACGGGGTCGCCGAGGCCGCTTTCCTTGATGCCCATTTCCACCAGGCGGGCGAAGGTTTTCTTGTTGGCGACCGCCCAGGCCACCGCCTGGCACAGCCGGTCGACCCGCGCCTGGTCGTAGGTCTCGATGATTGCCAGCGCTGTACGGGCCCGGGCGAATACTTCGTCAAGCTCAGCCTTTTGTTCCGGGGTGATTTCTTTCAATACTTCTTCAGCCATTGTCGATACCTCCCTATAAATGCCGGTACTTAGTCAAATTTGCCGCCGAACAGTTTTCGGCGTACCGGCGCCAGCTGCGGGCTTGAGATGAGAACGGTCAAAACCGAGACGGTGATAAGCACCAGAGCGATCGTATGCGTGAACATCCCGCCGAAGAAAGCCAGCACATCCCCATGCTCCATAGCCACGCCGCGCCGGAAATTGTTGTCGATGATCGGCGTCAGGATGACCCCCAGCACCACGCCGGCCACCGGATAACCGTAGCGCTTCATGAAATAGCACAGGATGCCGAAGAATATCAGCCAGTATATATCTTCCACGCTCTGCTGGATGGAATAGCCGCCGACCATGGTCATGACGACAATCATCGGAATGATATAGGCTTTAGGGATCTCGACAATCTTACTGAATATCCGGATGCCGGTCATGCCGACGATATACAGGCAGACATTGGCGATGAGCAGAGACCCGACGATTACCCAGAAGAACTCCGGCTGCTCGCGCATCAGCATCGGACCGGGACGCAGGCCGTGGACCATGAGGGCACCGATCAGCACCGCCGTAACCGAGTCGCCGGGAATACCCAGAGTAATCATCGGCGTCATATCGCCGCCGATGGCCGCCTCGCAGGCCGTTTCCGGCGCCAGCAGGCCCTGGAAGGCTCCCTGGCCGAAGGGTTTGGGATAAGGATCCTTGACAGTGCGCTTGGCATGGTCGTAGGCCATAAGGGCGGCGATATCGCCGCCGGCGCCCGGCAGCACGCCGATGAACAGGCCGATGGCGGACGCCCGCAAAGTGAGCGGTATGTTACTCTTGATTACATTCCAGGTGGGCCGGATGCGGCCGATCTTCTGCTTCACCGGCTGCACCTTGGTCTGCAGCTGCACCAGCGATTCGGAAATACCGAAAGTACCGATCATGACGATGATAAAATGGACGCCGCCCAGCAGTTCGCCGCTGCCAAAGGTCAGGCGGGCCTGGCCGGTTACCGGGTCCATGCCGGTGAGGCCGACCAGGATGCCGATACAGGCGGTGATCAGCGCCTTGGTTACCGAACCGTCCTCAGTCAGGCTGCCGATCAGAAAAAGTCCCATGAACGCCAGCAGAAAGTAATCTCTGGGCGCGAACTCCAGGGCGAATTGAGAAATAAGCGGCGCGCCCAGCGCAAAACACACAAGTCCTATGAACATACCGATACACGCCTGGGTGGTACTCAGACCCATGGCCTCGCCGGCCAGGCCCAGCTTGGCCAGCGGGTAGCCGTCAAAACCTGCGGCCACCGACGCCGGCGCTCCCGGGATATTGAGCAGGATGGCCGAGCGGGCCCCGCCGTACACGCCGCCCACATAGATGCCCATCATCAGGGCCAGCGCCGGGTAGACCTCCCAGGAAAAAGTAAATGATATCAGTATCGATACCGCCATGGTTACCGAAAGGCCGGGTATGGCGGCCATGTAAACCCCGACGAAAACGCCGATAGCGACCAGCGCCATCAACTCCGGATTGGAGAATGGCACAAGAAATCCCTCAATACCGTTAAACACCTGTTGCTCCCTCCCATCCAATCACGGCAGCACGACCTGGAACGCTGTCGAAAAGATCAAGTACAGAACGCCCACGAAAATACACGAAATAATAATTTTTTTGGCAGGATTCTTCCTGTCGAGTAAATACATTGTTACCGACAAAAAGATAATGGAGGTGGGAACAAAATGAAGCGTCTCAACCAGCAGACCGTATAACAAAACCATTACAATCACCAGAATGACCTGATTGTCAAACAGGTATCCCTTGAGATCCCTCCAGCTTCCGTCCTTGTGGCCTGCTCTCAGCAGCACATAGACCCGCCCCAGAACCATGGCGATGAGGGCCATAGCCACCAGTTGGGCGATAGTTCCCGGGCCGTTGTTGGCCCCCTGAAAAATCCCGTCGACCTTCAGGGAATCGATAAACCAGCCTATGCCCATTATCAGCAGCAGCCCCTGCAGTTTCAACTCGCCTTTGGGGACTCCCTTGTCAATGACCGTTTCCATTGCCGGAGCCGATGCCGTGTCTTTTTCAGTGTCCGTCATTTGTCAACCTCCCCCGGTCGAAGTGTTGAATAAGAGGTGGAGGGGGGGACGCGCCCCCCCGATACCTACTTCGTGAATTTGGGAATATTGAACTTCTCGGGCGATTCCTTGGCGCCGCCGGCGTCATAGATCAGCCAGGCCATCTGGGAGCGCCAGTCATTGAGAAACTTCCTGGCTTCGGCGCCGGTCATACCCATCGGCGTGACGCCGTTCTTGGCCATGTAGTCCTGGAACTTGGCATCCTTAAAGCCGGCCACATAAGCATCGGTAAGCTTCTTGACAGCCACCTCCGGCGTCCCCTTCTTCACCAGCACGGCGTAGAACGGTCCGAAAGACTCCAGCTTCTCTTTATACTGGGGCTTGAGTTCGCCCAGAGCCGGCACATTCGGCAGAATATCGAGCTTTTTGTTGGTAACCACGGCTATGCCCTTCAGGTCGCCGGTCTTGACATACTGAGCGGCGGCGCCGATACCGATAGCCGAAGCTTCGATCTGTTTGCCGAGGAGAGCCGTGATCAGCGGACCTTCGCCGTCATAGGTCACGAAATTGACCTCGATTTTTTCCTGCTGCTTGATAAGGGCGGTTGTCGTATACGGCAGGCCGCCAACGCCGCTGGAACCCATATTGAATTTGCCGCCGGCCGCTTTGATAGCGGCGATCAGATCATCATAGCTGTTGATCGGCGAATCCTTGGGAACGCAGATTATCGATACACCTTTGCCCAAAACGATGATGGGATCAAAATCGTCATAGTCCAGCTTGGACAGGTTGAGGATCTTATAAAGCTGGGGATTCTCGGCATGATAGAACACCGTGTAGCCGTCGGCTTTCTGGTCGAACACGAACTGGGTGGCAATGGCGCCGGTGGCGCCGGGCTTGTTGGCGAGAACAATAGTCTTGCCCAGCGCTTTCTCGACCGCCGGCGTCAACGTGCGGGCCACGTTGTCGGTGGCGCCGCCGGCGCCCCAGGCGATAACGCCGTTAAGGTTCTGAGCGGGCCAATTGTCGGCCGCTTTCTTGTCGCCGCCGCCGCCGCAGCCGGCGATCGCCAGCCCTGTCATCGCCACGATAACCAATAATAAGCACAACACCTTTTTGTTAATAGACATCACTCAATCTTCACCCCTCATTTTTATTTCCTTTACGGAAAATCGCTCGCAGAAGCCTCGAAATCGCCCAGCCATCACCTGCCTACCTATTACACTTATTGCTGAAACATTCTGCTGCTTCTACCCGCCTAACTCCGCGGGCGAGCTGCGAAATATTCCTTGGCCGCCTGCAGGCAGCGGCGGGCGTGTTCGGCGAAGCCGTACTCCTTGACCCGCGCCAGATGCGGCAGCTCGATCGAATAGGGAACCTCGGGTATCCGGTTCAAAATAGCGGCGACGTCGATGCCGCCCTCGCCGACATACAGGCGGGCTTCGCGGAGAATCCGGGTCATCTCTTCCTTCGTTGTGGGAATCGCCGCCGGCGCGTCGCACAGGTGGGCGAAGTGGAACCACTCCCGCGGCACGGCGTCGAGGTCCTCTACACGATCGCCGGCCCGGTGGAAATGATGGGTATCGATCATCAGGCCGGCGTTATCCCGCTTCGCGGTCCGCAGCACGTCGAGGGCCTCGGCGAGATTGCTGACGCTGGCGATCGGCACATACTCGAGATCGACCGTCAGACCGAACGGACTGGCCAGCTCGCACAGCTCGGCGAACTTCTCGATATAAAAAGCCCGGTCGGCCGTCCAGATGCTGCTGAGGACCGCCCGGCCGCCCAGTTCGGCGGCCACTTCGAAGGCCGGCAGATAGGTTTTCGGATCGAGGCCGTCGTAGATGCGGGCCAGCTCGATATCGTGGAGTTTGAGGCCGGTAGTCGCAAAGGCGGCCTTGGTCTCGCGCAGCAGTCCCTTATTCTCGGCCGCCGCCAGCGCATAATTGGGTTCGCCGGGCAGACCCATCAGGATGGGCCGCAGGCTTACGAAATCGTAGCCGGCCCGGGCGGCGATATAAATCATTTCCGGCGGCGGGCAGCCGGGGACCGTGAGATAGGCCAACGAATATTGTCTCGTCACCGTTTATACCTCCTAGAGATCAGCGAAAAGCGCTAAACATTCACAGCGTATCCAGCCGCAGATCAAGCCAGGCCATTTCCCGCTCGCCGAGGCTCAGACCGACCGCCGTCAGGCTGTCCAGAAGCTCGTCCGCCTTCTGGGGGCCGATGACCGCGCCCACCGGGAAGGGCTGGCAGAGCACATAGGCCAGGGCGACATGATTGGCGGTATAGCTCCCGCCCTTTTGGGCCGCCAGGGCCGCCGCCCGCCGCTTCCGCTCCCAGTTACCATCGCTGTAGTACACGCGGGCGATATCCGGATTGGGGCAGTTTTCGGGGCTGTAGCCGCCGGTAAAGAAGCCGCTGGCCTGCGAGGCCCAGGAGAAAAGCGGCAGCCGCGCCCTGGCATGCCAGCTTATGTAAGCGTCGTCGGCGTAGGTGCAGCCCTGCCAGCGCGGCTCGTTTATCCGCGCCAGGCTGAAGCTGGGGCTGTTGACGGCGATGGCCGGATAGCCCTTGGCGGCGGCGTAGGCGTTGGCCGCCTCCATCCTCGCCGTGCTCCAGTTGGACACGCCGTAGGCCCGGATAAGGCCGGCCCGCCGGTGCTCCTCCAGCCGGTCGATCAGCTCGCCCACCGGCATAGCCGGGTCGTCGCGGTGCAGCAGGTAAATATCGAAATGCTCGACCTTCATCCGCCCCAGGCTTTCCTTCATATCCTGGGTAATTATCGCCGGCCGGACCCTTACCTTATCGGGATGGTGGCGGCCGTCGGCGTCGACATGATGGTGACAGCCCTTGCTCACAATATTCAGCCGGTTGCGGTTGCCGCGGGCCTTCAGCCACAACGCCAGCACCTCCTCGCTCTGGCCGAGGCTGTAAATGCGCGACGTGTCCAGTGTATTGCCGCCATTGGCCACATAGGCGTCGAGGATGGCGAAAACCTCGTCTTTGCGAGCCGGCGTAAACAGGGATGTCCCCATAATTATCTGCGAGCAGCCCTTTTCCAGGCCGGCGATCGAAACATACTTCACTGTACCACCACCCAGTCGAATGCTATTCGGTCCGCCGTCTAGTTGGTGCTGACGTGGTGGACCTTCTTGCCGGGGGAGTAAATGTCCATGATGTTCCAGTGGCCGGCGGTCGGCACCGGGTTGTTGATCATCGTCACATCGAGGACGCACGGCTTGTTGGCCTTGATGGCCTTCTCCAGCGCCG
>JAEZLU010000044.1 GCA_023415075.1 Bacillota bacterium | reverse complement strand
GGGCCATCGCTCCCGGCAGCCGGGTGCTGATCATGGACGACTTCATGAAGGCCGGCGGTACGGCTCGCGGGATGGTCGATCTGGCCCAGGAGGTGGGGGCGACGGTTGCGGGCATCGGTGTGATGGTAGCCACCGCCCAGCCGGCGGAAAAGCTTGTCGACAGCTATGTGCCGCTGTTAATCCTCCACGCGGTTGATGAGCATAATAAGAAGACGGATATCCGGCCGGCGCTCTAGGCGGTAATGGCGGTCCGGTCAGGGCGGAGGTATGTGCATGATGAGTGAGATTGGCGTCAAGCTGGCCGATGTCCAAGCGGCCCGGACCGCGCTCACGGGGGTGGCCCACGCGACGCCGCTTGATCGCAGTTGGACGTTCAGCCAGATGGCTGGCTGCGACGCTTATTTGAAGCTGGAGAATCTGCAAAAGACCGGGTCGTTCAAGCTTCGCGGCGCCTACAACAAGATGCGCCTTCTGTCGGCGGCCGAGAGGGAGCGGGGCGTAATCGCCGCCTCGGCCGGCAACCATGCTCAGGGAGTAGCCTACGCCGCCAGCATTGTCGGTATAAAGTCGACGATCGTCATGCCGGAGGTGGCGCCGCTGGCCAAGATAATCGCCACCCGCGGCTACGGGGCCGAGGTCGTCCTGAGCGGGCCGGTGTACGACGCCGCTTACGACAAAGCCAGAGAACTGCAGGCGGCCACCGGCCAGATACTTATTCCGGCTTTTAACGACAACGCGGTTATCGCCGGCCAGGGTACGGTAGGCCTGGAGATTCTCGAAGATCTCGAGGACGTGACAAGCATTGTCGTACCGGTCGGCGGCGGCGGGCTTATCGCCGGTATCGCCATCGCCGTAAAGGAGCTGGCGCCGCATGTCAAGGTGTACGGGGTCCAGGCCCAGGGGGCGCCGGCCATGTATATGTCCAAACGGGCCCATGATATCAAGACAATTCCCGACGCGGTGACAATGGCCGACGGCATTGCCGTGAAGGTGCCTGGTGACCTTACTTTCGCGATTATCGACAAGTATGTCGACGATATCATGGTGATCGACGACGAGGCGATCGCCAGCACCATCCTGATGATGCTGGAAAGGGCCAAGCTGATGGTCGAGGGGGCGGGGGCGGTTGGCCTGGCGGCCCTGCTCCACGGCAAGATTCCGGCCCGCGGCAAGGTTGTCAGCGTTATTTCCGGTGGCAATATCGACGTTAACATGATTTCCCGCATCATCGAGCGCGGCCTGGTTAAGGCCGGCCGGCGGGTGAAGATTTCGACCATGGTGATCGACCGCCCGGGGGCGCTTCACAGGCTGCTGACGATCATCGCCAACCTGCGGGCCAATGTCATCCATATTTACCACGACCGGGTGGAGCGCAATGTGCCGATCGGCCAGTCGATAGTCGAGGTTGGCCTGGAAACGCGCGACGCCATGCATACCGAGGAAATCCTGGCCACTTTGCGCAAAGAGGGATATAATGTGGAGATTTTGTAAAGGAAAACGGCAATCGATGTCGAAATTTACTTCGTTTAGACGGAGGGGGCATTGAGATGTCAGATTTTATTGCCGTGATCCTAGCCGCCGGTAAAGGAACGCGGATGAAGTCGGCCCTGCCCAAGGTGCTACACCGGGTAGGCGGGCGGCCGATGCTGGCCCATGTGCTGGCAGCAGCCAAAGAGGCTGGCGCCGGCCGCAGCATCGCCGTAATCGGCTTCGGGGCCGAAAGTGTGGAGGCCGAGATCGGCCCGGCAGCCGAGTTCGCGGTTCAGGCCGAACAGCTGGGCACCGGCCACGCTGTCCTGCAGGCCAAGGCGGCGCTGATCGGCTACCGCGGCACGGTTATGGTGCTGTGCGGCGATACGCCGCTGTTGACGGCCGCTATGCTTCGCAGCCTGTATGAAGGCCACCGTCGCTCCGGGGCGGTTGCCACCGTGCTGACGGCGAGGATGCCTGATCCGGCCGGCTACGGCCGGGTAATCCGTGACGGCGACGGCCGGGTGCTGCGGATTGTCGAGCAGAAGGACGCGAGTGCCGCCGAGCTGGCGGTGAACGAGATCAATACAGGTATTTACTGTTTCGAGTGCGAGCAGCTATTTGCCGTCCTGGCCGGGGTGACCTGCGACAACCGTCAGGGCGAGTACTATCTCACCGATGTCATCGGTCTCTTGGCCGGCCAGGGAGCCAAGGTGTGGGCCGAGACGGCCGCCGACCATCAGGCCACCATGGGCATCAATTCGCGCCAGCAGCTGGCCGAAGCCGAAGGCATCCTGCGCCGGCGCAAGCTGGCCGAACTGATGGACGAAGGGGTAACGGTGATGGATCCGGCCTCGACCTTTATCGACGCCGGTGTCGCCATCGGCGCCGACAGTGTGATTTATCCGTTTACCTGGCTGGAGGGGACGACGACCATCGGCCGCGGCTGCGCCATTGGCCCGAATACCCGCCTGACCGACGTGACGGTGGGCGACGAGGCCACCATCCATTTCAGCTACGCCCACGAATGCAGCATCGGCAGCAAGGTCACGGTCGGTCCGTATGTCCACCTGCGGCCGCAGAGCGAGCTGGCCGCCGGCGTAAAGGTCGGCAACTTCGTCGAGATCAAGAACAGCAAGGTCGGCCTGGGCAGCAAGGTGCCCCATCTGAGCTATATCGGCGACACCGATATGGGCGCCGGGGTCAACATCGGCTCCGGGACGATCACCGTCAACTATGACGGCAAGAAAAAGCATCGCACGGTTATCGAGGACGAGGCCTTCATCGGCTGCAACACCAATCTGGTGGCGCCGGTTTCGGTAGGCCACGGCTCGTATATAGGCGCCGGTTCGACCATCACCAAGGATGTGCCGCCGGGCGCCCTGGCCGTGGGCCGGGCCCGCCAGGTCAATATCGAGGGCTGGGTCGAAAAACACAAAGGTTGATTTGGGGGAGTAAGTGATGGTTCTTGACACTGAGAAGAGGCTGCGGGTATTCAGCGGTACCGCCAATCACCCGCTGGCCGAGGAGATTGCCGCTTATCTCGGCTTACCGCTGGGTGACGCTTTCGTCGGCCGCTTCAACAACGGCGAGACCCAGGTGCTGATCGGCGAGAGCGTGCGGGGGGCGGATGTGTTCATCGTTCAGCCGACCTGCGACCCGGTCAATGACACGCTGATGGAACTGCTCATCATGGTGGATGCCGTGAAAAGGGCGTCGGCCGCCAATATAACCGCCGTCATCCCTTATTACGGCTACGCCCGCCAGGACCGCAAGACCCGCGGTCGCGAACCCATTTCCGCCAAGCTGGTGGCCAATTTGCTGACAACCGCCGGAGTGACCCGGGTGGTGACGATGGACCTCCACGCCGGCCAAATTCAGGGCTTTTTCGATATTCCGGTCGATCATCTCATCGGCGTGCCCATCCTGGCCGATTATGTGGCTTCCAAGCATCTTGCCGATCTTGTGGTGGTTTCGCCCGACCTCGGCGGCGTGACCAGGGCCCGCCAACTGGCCGACCGCCTGCACTGCCCGATAGCCATCATCGAGAAGCGCCGCCCGGCGCCCGGGGTGGCTGAGGTGATGAACCTCATCGGCAATGTCGAGGGCCGGACGGCGGTGATTATCGACGACATCGTCGACTCGGCCGGGTCGCTTACCGAAGGGGCGAGGGCCCTCACCCGCTACGGCGCCAAGGAGGTTTTCGCCTGCTGCACCCATGCCGTGCTGAGCTCGCCGTCGGTCGACCGGATCGCCGCCTCGAACATAACCGAGCTTATCGTCACCGACACCATTCCCGTGCCGCCGGAGAAAAGAATCAATAAGCTGAAGGTGTTGTCGGTGGCGCCGGTGTTAGGCGAGGCTATTGTCCGTATTTTCGGCGATCTGTCGGTAAGTAAACTATTTGACGACTGATAGCGTATAATGAACAGGGAGTATGTTGTCGGGCTGGCCACGCCGGCTGATATTCCGGCAATTGCCGCTCTTTTTACCGTGAGTTTCCGGGAAAGCGTCCTGCACCACTGCGGCCGGCTGCCAAAGCCGCAGGCGATGGAGGACGTCTTTGCCTTGGTGTATGAAGCCGAGCCGGCTGCCGCTCTGGTGGCCCGCGCCGGCGGCGCGGTCGTCGCCTACTGTTTCGCACCGACCGAGTTGCCCCGTCTGTGGCTTAGGGCGGTGCTCGGCGGCCATGTTTTGCGGTGGGCCTGGCGCTGGCTGACCGGCCGCTACGGTTTTGGGCTTCACCCGGTTAAGGTGATCGTCCTCAACAAGCTGGCCTTTCTGCGATCGGCGGCGACGCCGGCCAAAACGGCCAACGCCCGCATCCTGTCGATCGCCGTGGCCCCCGAGTGGCGTGGCCAAGGAGTGGCCGGGGGGCTGATGACGGCGGCGGTGGCTTATTTCGCCGGTCGCAAGGCCGCGCGGGTGCGGCTGGAGGTGCGGCCGGACAATGGGCCGGCGGTGAAGGTTTACGAGAAGTTCGGGTTTACGGCCGCCGGCTATACTTACGACTCTCAGGGTCCGTGGCTGATAATGCTGAAAGAGATGGAGACTGACCAGCCATGATGTTTGATGTAAAGGTATCGCTGATGAGCATACTGGCGGCGCTGTCGGTGGTGGTGGTGGCCGGGCTGGTGCTCGATTACCTGCATCTTCTCCGGCGGCCCATCCGCCTGGGGTTCTGGCTCGCCATGCTCGGCATAATCGCCGGCTTCGTGTTTACGCTGAACGCCGTGCTGCCAGGCACCGGTTTTTACGGACCGACCTTTTCCGAGGGCCAGGCCGGCGGTAAGGTGGTGGCCCTTACCTTCGACGACGGTCCTTACCCGCCGTACACCGGCCAGATTCTCGATATCCTGAAGGAAGAAAAAGTGCCGGCCACCTTTTTTGTCGTCGGCCGCAACGCCGAGAAGCAGCCCGAGCTTGTCCGGCGGATCGTGGCCGAGGGTCATCAGCTGGGCAACCACACCTATAACCATATCGATCTTTTGAAGGCCGACCGGGCGACCATCGCCGACGAGGTCGACCATACCAACAAGGTTCTCCAGGCGATCACCGGTTCACCGGCCCGTGTTCTCCGGCCGCCCCACGGGTTTCGCGACTCGGTGGTGGTGGATGTGATGGCCGAGCGCGGCCTCAAGGTGGTGGAGTGGTCAGTAATGAGCCGCGACTGGACCAACCCGGGAGTGGACACCATCGTCAGCCGCACCCTCGACAAAGTGAAGAGCGGCGCCGTCATCTTGCTGCACGACGGCGACGGCGTGGCGTCAAGCGCGCCGCGGGCCCAGACGGTCGAAGCCGCCAGAAGGATTATCCGCGAACTCAAAGCCAAGGGTTACAAGTTTGTGACCGTTGACGAGATTCTGACCAAGACGGAGGATTGACGTGAAAATTGTTGTCGGCTTGGGCAATCCCGGGCGGGAATATGCCGCCACCCGCCACAATGTCGGCTTCATGACGGCCGACAAGCTGGCCGACCGCTGGGGCGTCGGCAGCTGGCGGGAACGGCATGGCGCCATGGTGGGCGAATATCGCGGCGACGACACCGTGCTTTTGGTCAAGCCGCTGACTTATATGAATCTGAGCGGCCGGGCGGTAGCCGCCCTTTTAAACTGGTACAAGCTGGCGCCGGCCGACCTGATCGTCATCTATGACGACCTCGACCTGCCGGCCGGCAAGATCAGGCTACGGTCAGCCGGCGGCGCCGGCGGCCACCGCGGCATCGAGTCCATCCTCTACGAGCTGGGCAGCGATGCCTTTGCCCGCGTGCGCATCGGCATCGGCCGGCCGCCGCAGTATATGGAGAGCGCCGACTATGTGCTCGGCCGCTTCAGCCGGGAAGAGGAGCCACTGATGGCCGAGGCCATCGACCGGGCGGCCTCGGCGGTCGAGGCGATACTG
>JAEZLU010000208.1 GCA_023415075.1 Bacillota bacterium | reverse complement strand
CCCGACCTGGTCATCGGCACCGGCGGCTATGTCTGCGGGCCGGTTCTGCTTACCGCCAGCCTGCTCGGGGTGCCGACAATCATCCAGGAACAGAACGTCATCCCTGGCGTTACTAATCGAATCCTGGCCCGCTTTGTCAGGAAGATTGCCGTTGGTTATCCCGAGGCGGGGCAATTTTTTGGCGCCGGCGGGGACAAGGTATTTGTCACTGGCAACCCCGTACGGCCGGCTGTGCTCAACGCCACCCGCCAGCAAGGCCTCGCCGCTTTCGGCCTGGCCGCCGACCGGCTGACGCTTTTAGTTGCCGGCGGTAGCAGGGGGGCCCGCACGTTAAATACGGCGATGGTCGAGGTGCATCGCCGCTTCGCCGGCCGGGGCAATTTACAAATCTTGCACGTAACCGGCCAAAACGAGTATAATAACATAGTTGGCCTTATCCGTCAGGCCGGTATAGATATTGAAAAAACTGGAAACATTACTGTTGTGCCCTATCTGTACAACATGCCCGAGGCGCTGGCGGTCGCCGACCTCGCCATCTTCCGGGCAGGGGCTATCGGCCTCGCCGAACTTACCGCCCGCGGCGTGCCGGCGGTGCTTGTGCCGTATCCCTACGCCGCCGAGAATCATCAGGAACACAACGCCCGTGTACTCGAAAAAAGTGGCGCCGCCGTAGTCATCCGTGACGCCGAGCTTACCGGCGAGCGGCTGGCCGCCGCCGTGGAAAGCCTGATTGGCGACCGGGCCACGCTGGCTGCTATGGCCCAGGCCTCCAAGGCCCTCGGCCGGCCGGAAGCCGCCGAGGCCATCGCCAGGCTGGCGATAGCCGAGGCCGGGTTGCCGCCAAACACCAGGTAACACCCGCACCAGGCGGTGCATAAAATAACATTACGCTAGAGGAGCGTCGGCAGGAAAGGGGAATCATTCTTGTTAACAAACATAAATCGCCTTCATTTCATAGGCATCGGCGGTGCCGGCATGAGCGCCATCGCCAAAATCCTGCTGGCCCAGGGGTACGCCGTCACCGGTTCTGATATCAGCCAGTCGGCGGCGGTTACCCGCCTCAGCGAACTCGGGGCGAAGATTTATCTCGGCCATGACGCCGCCAATATCGAAGGCGCCCAGGCTGTGGTGGTGTCGACGGCCATCGACGGCGGCAACCCGGAGCTCTCTGCGGCCCGGGCCCAGGGCCTGCCGGTCTTTCACCGGTCCGATATCGTTGCCGAACTCATGCGCCAGCGCAGCAGCATAGCCGTGGCCGGCGCCCATGGCAAGACGACCACCACCTCGATGGTCGCCGTTATACTGGAAAGGGCCGGTCTTGATCCCACCATCATCATCGGCGGCGACATCGATTACCTGAACGGCAACGCCAAGCTTGGCCACGGCGAATTCCTGGTGGCCGAAGCCGACGAAAGCGACGGCTCCTTCCGCAAGCTCCACCCGAAGATAGCCGTCGTAACCAACATCGAAAACGACCACCTTGATTATTACGGCACAATGGATAATATCCGGCGGGCCTTTGTCGATTTTCTCGGCAATCTGCCGGCCGAAAGCGGCCTGGCCGTTCTCTGCTTCGACAACGCCGAGGTACGGGATATCGCCGCCGGCCTTGGGCGACCGGTTGTCTCCTACGCCCTCGACACCGATGCCGACTACGTGGCCCGCGATATCGACAGCCGCGGCACCACCACCACCTATAAAGCCTTTCACAAGGGCGAACTGCTGGGAACGGTGGAAATAAACGTACCCGGCCGCCACAATGTCGCCAATTCCCTGGCCGCCGTAGCCGTTGGCCTGGAGTGTGGCCTAAGCTTCGCGAAGGTAGCCGAGGGTTTGGCGATGTTCCGTGGCGTCAAGCGCCGCTTCCAGACGAAAGGGCGGGTCGACGGCGTATGGGTTGTAGACGATTACGCCCACCACCCCACCGAAATAGCCACGACCCTGAAAGCGGCCCGTGACACCAAACCCAAGCGGTTGGTGTGCGTATTCCAGCCACACCGTTACACCCGCACAAAATTCCTACAGACGGAATTTGGCGGCTGCTTCAGCCAGGCCGACCTGCTGGTTCTCACCGACATATATTCGGCCGGCGAGCCGCCGATCCCCGGCATCAGCGGCGAGACCATCAAGCAGGAAGTCGAAAGGCAGACCGGCCAGGCGGTAACCTACATACCCGACAAGGCCAACGTCGCCCGCTATCTGGCTCAGATAGTCGAGACCGGGGATTTGGTCATGACCATGGGCGCCGGCAATATCTACCAGGCTGGCGAAGAACTTGTCGAACGGCTGCTGCAAGCACAGAAAAAATAGAGCGGCAGCGACATAAACTGAATTGTTTTGTGGGTGATTGTACTTTTCTGGGGAGGGAAGACGATGGAGAAATTTATCGTCGCAGGAGAAGTACAATTAGCAGGCTCGGTTAAAATCAACGGCGCGAAAAACGCTACTCTGCCGCTGATGGCGGCAACCCTCTTGTGTTCAGGCGTCAGTGTCCTTCACAACGTTCCCGACCTCCGCGACATCGCCATGATGCGGGACATCCTGCAAATGTTGGGGGCGAAAATCCGGCGGGAGGGCGCCACGCTGATCATCGATACCACCGGCGTCAGCAAGCTTGAAATCCCCGAACACCTCATGCGGGAAATGCGGGCCTCGGTCTTTCTCATGGGGCCCCTGCTTGGCCGCTTCCGCACCGTTAGGCTTTCCTTTCCCGGTGGCTGCGCCATCGGCCCCCGGCCGATAAACCTTCACCTCAAGGCCCTGGAAAAGATCGGCGCCGCGATAAACGACCGCGGCGGTTTCATCGACGCCCGGGCCGCCCGCCTTACCGGTGGCGAAATCAACTTCGACTTTCCCAGCGTCGGCGCTACCGAAAACGCGATGATGGCCGCTGCCGTAGCCGACGGCACCACCATTATCCGCAACGCGGCCCGCGAACCGGAGGTCATCGACCTGCAAAGCCTGCTTGTCAAAATGGGGGCCGAAATCAGTGGCGCCGGTACTGACACCATTGTCATCCACGGCGTGGAGCGATTGACCCCGGCCGAACACCGCATCATTCCCGACCGCATTGAAGCCGGTACCTTTCTCGTCGCCGGGGCCATCACCCGTGGCGATGTCACCATCGAAAATGTCATACCGGCCCACCTCTTCTCGATTATCGACAAGCTCCAGGAAATCGGCGCCAGGGTTGACGCCAGCGGCACCACCATTCGCATCCGCGGCGGTGAATTGCGGGGCGTTGATATCAAGACCCTGCCGTTCCCCGGCTTTCCCACCGACCTGCAGGCGCCCCTCCTGGCGGCGCTCACCATCGCCAAAGGCACCAGCATAATAACCGAAACGATCTTCGAGAACCGCTTCAAGCATGTCGACGAACTAGGACGGATGGGGGCCAAGATCAAAGTCGAAGGTCGCACCGCCATCATCCGCGGCGTGCCTAAACTGTCGGGGGCCATCGTCGCCGCCCAGGACCTCAGGGCCGGCGCAGCCCTGGTGATGGCTGCCCTGGCAGCTGAAGGCCTGTCGGAAATCGAACATGTATATCATATCGACCGGGGCTACGAAGCGCTGGAAAAACGGCTCCGGCAACTGGGCGCCAATATCAGGCGCGTCACATGTGAATAGGGGGTATTTCCATGAAGAACAGGCGAATTGCGGTAGTGATGGGCGGGCCATCGGCCGAGCGCGAGGTTTCTCTCAACACCGGCCGTGCCATTCTCGCCGCCTTGCAGGAAAAAGGCTACAACGCGGTAGCCATTGACCTCGAGCCCAGGAACTTCATCGAGCAGCTCAAAGAGGCGGGGGCCGAAGTAGTCTTCAACGCCATTCACGGCAAATACGGCGAAGACGGGCTGATGCAGGGCGCCCTCGAACTCCTCGGCATACCCTATACCGGCTCCGGTGTTATGGCCAGCGCCATCGCCATGGACAAAGGCATATCCAAACGCCTCTTTCTCCAGGCCGGCATCAGTACGCCCCGCTCTCATCTTTACACCGCCGCCGACGCCCGGGCGGGGAGCCTCGAGCAGGAAATAATCCGCGCCTTTGGCTTGCCGGTTGTCATCAAGCCGGCCACCCAGGGCTCGAGCATCGGCGTTTCCATCGTTACCGCCGAAAACGAGCTGGCGGCCGCTCTCACCGCAGCCTTCGGCTACGATGACCATGTCCTCATCGAAGAATTCATCCGCGGCAAGGAACTGACCGTCGCCATCCTCGGCACCGACAAGCCGAGGCCGTTACCGGTTATCGAAATAGCCCCGCGGTCCGGCCGCTACGACTATTCCTCCAAATACACCAAAGGGGCAACCGAATATCTCGTGCCGGCACCGCTGGATGCTGCCACCACCCAGGCCGTACAGGCCGAGGCCCTCGCCGCCTTCAACCTGATCGGCTGCCGCGGCATCGGCCGGGTGGACGTCATGCTTGACGCCGCCGGTAAACCCTATGTGCTTGAAGTCAACACCATCCCCGGCATGACGGCTACCAGTCTGGTGCCAAAGGCGGCAGCCGCCGAGGGGATGAGTTTTGCCGAATTGTGCGAGCAAATTCTCCTTATGGTCTAATCTCAATTGTTTTTAGGAGGCTGCCTAAAAAGTCCATCTGCGTTGTTGAACCTCCGGGCGGTTGCTTGCGTACGAACCGAGTACGCTGCGCTGCCCGTCCTCGGTTCGCCTAGCATCTGGAGCTTTTTAGACAGCCTCGTATGTTTATTATTCCGTAATATAGAGTCGATAGGATATCCCCAATGCCGCTATCATCCTGATTTTTCTATATTTATTTGCCGTCCGCCATGGTGTATAATGAGGGAAAGGCTGACCCAGGAGAGGATTTCATGCAAACGCGGGATGGGTCCGCGGGCGAACAGCGCCCGAAGAAACCGGTGCCGAAACCGGTGCTGGTCGGACTGCTTTTTGGGCTGGCGGTCCTGATCGCCGCTTTTCTGTTCATCAACTCGCCCTATTTCACCGTGAGCGCCGTCGTCGTTGAAGGCAATAAATACATGACGAGCGACGACGTCTGCCGGGTGGCCGGCATCCCGGCCGACGTCAACATCTTTCGCCTAAGCACCGGCGAAATACGCGGCCGACTTGTCCGCGACCTCCGGGTCGCCGAAGCTGAAGTCAACCGTCGCTTTCCCGGCACTATCGGCATCACCATAAAAGAACGGCAGCCGCTCGCCTACGTGGCCAGCAGCTACGGTTTCGTCCAACTGGACCGGCAGGGCACCGTCCTGGCGGCCTTCAAGAACATCAAGCAGACCGACCTGCCGATCATAACCGGCACCCGGGTAGGGTCTATTTACGTTGGCGACAAGGCGGAAACCGGCCCTCTCAAAAACGTTCTCCTCTATCTGGCCGAGCTGGATGAAACCACTCTTGGCCAACTGTCCGAGGTCAACGTGCGTCCGGCCGGTGATCTTGTGGCTTACACCGCCCACACCGTCACCATCCGCATCGGTCCGCCCGAGCGCCTGCCTGAAAAGGCAAGGTTCACCCAGGATGTGCTCCGCGATATCGGCGAGAAAAGAGGAGCTGTGGAGTATATCGATCTGAATTTTGCGGCGCCATATATCAAATTCAGGCAGACAGCTAAGGAGTGAAACAATTTGCTGCCAATCAAACAAGGACAAGCTGCCATTGCGTTGGTCTGCGTTGTGCTCGGTATCATGCTCGCCGTCCAGTTTCGTACCACTCAGGACATTCGGGCCACCGTCCCTGTTCAGCGGGCCGAGGATCTGGCCCAGCAACTGAGCAAAATGGAGAAAGAGCGGGACGCTCTACTTAATGAAGTTTATAACCTTCGCAAAGCCGGCGGCGGCGGTGTGTCTTCCCAGGAAGTTGAACTCATAAAAATGGGAGCCGGCCTGCTTACTGTCCAGGGGCCGGGAGTCATCGTGACAATTGATGACAGCAAGCGGCCCACCAAACCGGGCGAAAACCCCAACCTCTACCTGATTCATGACGACGATATCCTCAAGGTTATCAACGAGCTTTGGGCAGCTGGGGCTGAAGCCATCTCCATCAACGAACAGCGGCTGATCGCCAGCTCGGAAATCCGTTGCGCCGGGCCGACCCTATCGGTTAACAACACCCGCTACTCGCCCCCCTACGAAATCCGGGCCATTGGTGACCCGCAAACCCTGGAAAGCTCGCTGCGCCTTAGGGGCGGCGTGATCGAGACCCTGCAATTCTGGGGTATCCAGGTAGCTGTGAAGCGGCAGGACAGCGTTAAAGTGCCGGGCTACAAGAGCGCCTTCCACTTCCAGTACGCTAAGCCGGTAAAGGAGGGCGATAAACAATGATGTTGCCGCTCGCAGGCCTAGCAATCGGCCTCCTGATAGGTGTCACCTTTCCGATAAGCGTACCCTTCGCCTACGCCAAATTCATGTCAGTCGCCCTGCTAGCCTCGCTGGACTCGGTCTTCGGTGGCCTCAGGGCCGGCATTGAGGAAAAGTTTGACAACACCGTCTTCATAACCGGTTTTTTCACCAACGCCTTGATGGCCGCCGGCCTCGTTTACATCGGCGAACGCCTGGGCATCGACCTTTACTACGTGGCCCTGTTGGCGTTCGGGCTGAGGATATTCCAGAATCTTGCCATAATCCGCCGCTACTTCTTAAAAAAATAACCATAGCCGTTGATAAGCCCCCACCTGCTGCGTTACTTCTCGGATGTTTGCTCGG
>JAEZLU010000179.1 GCA_023415075.1 Bacillota bacterium | reverse complement strand
ACCGGAGCACTCACAGCAACCGGCGCACGGGCCGCGAGCAGGGAGCGCACCTTGTTTATGCATTGCTCTACCCGCTTGGCGGCGAACGGTTTGAGTAGATAGTCGACGGCGTTAAGGTCGAAGGCTTTGATGGCGAATTCCTCGTGGGCGGTGGCAAAGACGATGAAAGGCTGAAGGATCTCTGAGATCTTTTCGGCGACATGAATGCCGTTCATGCCAGGCATCTCGATATCGAGAAAAACAAGATGCGGTCGGCACTGGCGGACAGCCGCCAGGGCATCCTGGTAGTTGCCGGCCTCGCAGACCACGCAGACGTCGGCGTGCTGCTCAAGCAGATATTTGATTTCGCTACGGGCCGGCTCTTCGTCGTCGACCACCATGACCCTTATGATAAGGCTCTGGTTCATGCCACCACTCCCCGGGCGGCGGCCGGAATAGTAAACCTTACCGTTGTTCCCTGCCCCTCGACGCTGTCGATTTCCAGTTCATACTTCGGACCGTAGATGTTCTTGAGGCGTTCGTTGACGTTGGAGAGACCAACACCGGCGCCTTTGCCGAAGCCGGTGACGAGAACTTGTTTGAGGAGGGCGCGGGAAATGCCGGCACCGTCGTCAGCGATGGCGATATTTACGAAATTGCCGCTGCGCTCGGCGGTGATGCTAACCGTGCCGCCCTCTTCCTTGGCTAAGAGGCCGTGCTTGACGGCGTTCTCTACCAGCGGCTGGAGGGTGAAGGTCGGCATCATGATGTTCATGACGTCGCTGCCGATGTTTTTGATAATTGTCAGCCGCGGTCCAAACCGGGCTTTTTCCAGTGTCAGGTAGGAATCAACGTGTTCGATTTCTTCCCGCAGGGTGACAAAGTCACGGGAGGTTTTGAGGCTACGCCGGAAAAAGTCGCTGAGTTCGATTATCAGGTTGCGGGCTTCTTCGGGGTTGGTGCGGCACATCGACACAATGGTGTTGAGAGCGTTAAAGAGGAAATGGGGGTTTATCTGGGCCCTCAGGGCCTTGAGCTCGGCTTTGGCGGCCAGCTCGGTTATCTGCTCGAGGCTGGCGAGTTCGAGTTGAGTGCTGAATATCTGGCCAAGGCCCTGGGCAAACTCGATGTCCAAGGCGGTCATTGCTTCTTCACGTGCGTAGTACAGTTTGAGGGTGCCGACGATTTCGTCACGGCAGTACAGGGGCACTATTACCGCCGACTTCAGCGGGCAGTTTTCATGGCAGCAGCCGATTTCACCGGCCGTCTGGGCCACAGTGATCTGGCCGGCTTCCAGGCAGGCCTTAGTGGCGCTGGTCATCAGCTGGTTACCCGGGCTGTGATGCTCCTCTCCCAGACCGACATGGGCCAACACCTCTTCCCGATTGGTGATCGCCACCGCCCCGGCCGAGGTCATACTACGGATGGTTATGGCCACTTTCTCGGCCGACACCGGGTTGAGGCCCTGGCGGAAATAGGGCAGTGCGGCGTTGGCAATCCGCAGGGCCTTGTGGGTCTGGAGGGCGCCAATGCGGGTCTGGTGCTCGCGGGCGTTATGGGTGATTATCATAAATACCGAAATGCCAACGGCGTTGGCAAGTGACATCGGGATAGTAACGCTGGTCACGAGGGCCCAGGCGGCGGCAAACGGCTCACAGGTGGCCAGTATGAGGCCCATGCTGAACAGGATGATGCCGACGCCGGTGCCGACGCCGACAATCCAGTCCGGGGTCTTGGGGTTCATGCGGCTGTGAATGTAGCCGGCGGCAATGCCGCCGACCATGGTTGCCAGGCCGCAGGCCAGGGCGCTGAACCCGCCGAGGGAAATGCGGTGCAGGCCGCTAATGATACCGGTGGCCGCACCGACTACCGGTCCGCCCAGGAGGCCGGCGACAATGCTGCCGGTGTCGCGGACGTTGGCCAGGCCGCCCTCGATGGGGATGGCCAGGTAGGTGCCGGCGATCGATATTGAGGAAAAAAGGGCGATAAGTATGGCTTTTTCCCGATAGGTCGTCAGTTCCTTGAACATTAAGCGGAAAGCTTTTGTCTGGGAAAAGATGTAGGCGATAACGGCGATAATGGCGATACGCTGGAGCAGAATCATCGACAGGTTTTCCTGCATGGCTGTCAACTCCCTTCGCCCGCCAGCAGGCGGGCAATCGCCCGCATCACGGCGGCGTTGAACTCTTCCAGGGCCTCCTTGTCATTGCGTCCGGGGCTCAGGTAAAGGGGCGAGCCGAATACTACCCTGATCGGCGGCAGGATGTGACCGTCTTTAAGAATTTTGTTGGTGCCAAAAACCGCGGTCGGCACGACAGGCACGGCGGCCTTGCCGGCAATCATCGCCAGACCGGCCTCCGGCTTGCCAAGCTGCCCGGTCTTGCTGCGGGTTCCTTCCGGGAAAATACCTACCGCTTCGCCGGCTGCCAGCAGATTCAGGGCGCTGCGGATGGCACCGCGGTCAGCGGTACCCCGGCGGACCGGGAAAGCGCACAAGTGAGTTATCACCCAGCGGACGAGCGGGTTTTTAAACAGTTCTTCCTTGGCCATGAAATGAATGCGACGACTTACCGGCAGGGCGCAGCCGAGCACCGGCGGGTCGAAATTGCCAATATGATTGGGGGCGACGATGACGCCGCCGGCCGGAATGTTCTCCAGGCCGCTGACCTGTAAGCGAAAAAAAAGCCGCAGGAAAAAACGAACAATCGGATGGGCTATGTTATAAAACACTGGCCTTCGCCTCGCTGATGCCGAGAATCTTGTCGACCGCCTGGGGAATGGTAAGGGCGGTGGTATCGAGGTATGTGGCGTCAGCCGCCTGGATAAGCGGGGCGATATCCCGTTCGCAGTCGGCCTTGTCGCGGGCGGCGATTTCCTGCTGAAGTTCCGTGATATCGACCGCGTAACCCCGGTCACAAAGCTCCAGCCAACGTCGCCGGGCCCGTTCTTCGATCGATGCTGTCAGAAAGATTTTTATGTCGGCGTTCGGCAGAACATGCGTACCGATATCGCGTCCGTCCATGACCACGCCGCCGAAACTGGCCAGCTGGCGCTGCAGGCTCACCATCGCCGCGCGGACGCCGCCGATTTTCGAGACTTCGGCCACCAGGCGGGAAACCTCAGGCGAGCGGATATCCTCGGTTATATTTATGTCGTCGACATGGACGACAGTCTTGCCGTCGATGTAATCAAGACGCAGATTGAGCGAGCGGGCGGTTTCGACCACGCCGTCGACCTCGGTGGCCGTCAAGTGGCGGCGCATGACTTCCCAGGTAACGGCCCGGTACATGGCCCCGGTGTCGATATAGGTATAGCCCAGCCGCTGGGCCAGCAGTTTGGCTACCGTGCTTTTGCCGGCGCCGGCCGGTCCATCGATGGCAACAATCAGTTTTCTCATCATTTCCTCCGTCGGTCGAACTATAGCGCTAATTGCGCGCGCTCAGCGAAAAAGCCGGGATAGGAAATGGCCACACATTCGGCGGCCGCTATTTCGACCCCTGCGGCCGCCATGCCGGCTACCGCCAGGGACATGGCCATGCGGTGATCGTCGTGGGCGTCGCAGAGGGCGGAACCAAGGGTCTGCGGACCGTCGATTATTAGGCCGTCGGCCGTTTCGGTGATTACCGCCCCCATTTTGGCGAGTTCGCTGGTGATCGCCTTAAGACGGTCGCTCTCCTTGACCCTGAGTTCCTCGGCGCCGCTGATGACGGTGCGGCCGCGGGCAAAGAGAGCAGCCACTGTTAGCACAGGAACTTCGTCAATCAGGCGGGGCAGGATTTCGGCTTCGATCGTCGTGCCGGTAAGGCCGGCTGACTCGACAATGAGGTCAGCTACCGGTTCGCCGCCGGCCTGGCGCTCGTTAGTTATTTCAATGTTGGCGCCCATTCGCCTGAGAACGTCGATAATCCCGGTCCTGGTGGGGTTTATGCCGACATTGTTCAGACGCAACCGGCTGCCGGCTATAATGGTCGCCGCCACCAGCCAGAAGGCGGCCGAGCTTATGTCGCCGGGCACGTCGATGACCGGCGGCGCTTTCAGTTCCTGTACTGGGTCGAGCCGTACGGTGGTACCGCTACGGCGCACCTTGACCCCGAAGGCCTGCAGCATGCGTTCGGTGTGGTCGCGGGACGGATAAGGCTCGGTCACGCGGCTGGAGCCATCGGCAAAAATGCCGGCCAAGAGAAGCGCCGACTTGACCTGGGCGCTGGCTACCGGCATGACATAGTCGATGCCGTGAATAGAATCGGCCGGTACGATGGCCAGCGGCGCGTAGCGCGCCCCATCCCGCCCGTATATCCTGCAGCCCATCTTGGCCAGCGGGGCGATAATCCGGGCCATCGGCCGCCGCCTGAGCGAGCCGTCGCCGGTGAGCACGCTAAAAAAAGGCTGGCCGGCCAGGATGCCTGTTAATAGACGCATAGTAGTGCCAGAGTTGCCGGCGTCAAGGATATCGGCCGGTTCGCTCAGGCCGTACAGGCCGTTGCCTTTGACGATAAGCTCGTCGGCGGCCACCTGGTCGACTGTGACCCCAAGGGCCTGCATGCACTTGACGGTCGACCAGCAGTCGGCCGCAGCCAGGAAATTTCGTATGCGCACGGGAGTCTCACCCAGGCCGGCCAGCATGACGCTCCGGTGGGAAACAGACTTGTCGCCGGGGATTGTCAGTTCGCCTTTCAGGCAGTGGCAGGGCTGCACTTTCTCGTTCATTTTTCTGCACTCCGTCTGCAAAAAAGCTATCATTTTTCTGCGAAATTTTATATTTACCGTAACAATATTAATTCCTCAAATAGAGTTGATTTCCTCTTTTTTGACTAGTGCTTCACTTTTACCTTGCCGACGGCAATGATCCCCCCCGCCCCTTCGAGAACAGTGCCGTCGAGCGGCGAATCGAGACCGCCGTCCGGCAGGCGGACAACAAAGCGAACCGGCGTAGGCCGGCGGCTGGCATCGACTTCGAGGTAGTCGCCGTCGTAGACCGCCAGGTTGATCTCGCCGGCGGCAAAATCGCCCTGGCGCTTGCCGTTGACCAGGACGAAGATATCCGGGTCGGCCGGCGGCCTGACAAGCCGCAGGATGACCTCACGGCTGGGCCGGAGGCGGTCAAGGCTGTATGCCGCCGGTGCCGACTGCGGGGCGGTTGGCGGAACCGCAGCCACCAGCGGCGTCTGCCAACTGACTGTCTCGCCTTCCAGCCTGTCCACCTGCGACAGGTAGCGGCGCGGAGTCTCGGTCAGCAGGGCCGCCTGGCTGAGCGCCAGCAGCACCAGACAGCAGATGGTCAGGCGGAGGATGAGCGTATCCCAGCGCCCAAACATATCGTTTTTCCTTCGCGACAAGCGATAACCCCCAATTTAGTGCTATCGCTTTATTTTAGCCGGCTTTTTCCACTTTATTCCGCCGCCGCGGCCCGGCCGGCAACAAAGCCGCTGGCGAAGGCAGCCTGCAGGTTGTAGCCGCCGGTGTAGCCGTCGACGTCGATGACTTCACCGGCGAAGTAGAGTCCGCGAAGCAGCCGGGAGGCCATGGTCCGCGGGTCGATCTCCTTGGTATGGACGCCGCCGGCGGTAACGATGGCCTCGGCGATCGGCCGGGTGCGGCTGATGGTGAAGGTCAGCTGTTGCAGCAACTGAGCAAGGCGGGCCCTCTCTTCGCGGGTTATCTGGTGGACGGCTTTTTCCGGGTCGATATGGCTAAGATCGACGATGACGGCGATAAGTTTGGCCGGCAACAGTTCATCGAGGGCGTTCTTGAATTGCTTGCGGGAAAACTTGGCGAAATCGCGCTGGATGCGCCGGTCGAGCTCTTCGGGGCTGAGGGCCGGCTTGAGGTTGATGGCGACGCTAACCTCACCCTTCTTCTGGCGAAGCAGTTCGGCTACCTGGTTGCTGAGGGAAAGGATTATCGGCCCGGACAGGCCGAAGTGGGTGAATAAGAGTTCGCCGAAGTCCTCGGCAACTTTTTTGCCGTCGGCCAAAACGGCGGCCTTGACATTTTTCAGGGACAGGCCCTGAAGGTCGGTTATCCAGTCCTCGGCCACCTCGAGCGGCACCAGCGAGGGCTGCAGGGGTATGATGGTATGGCCGAGGGCGGCGGCCAGGCGGTAACCGTCGCCGGAGGAGCCTGTCCCCGGATAGGAGGCGCCGCCGGTGGCCAGGACGACGGCGTCGGCCCGGAAGGTCCGCCCCTGGACGGTGGTCGCCCCAGTAACCCGGCTGTCGTCGACGGTGATCGCCTTGACGGCCTCGCCGGTCCGCACGTCCACCCCCTGGTCGGCCAAGGCCCCGGCAAAAGCGGCGACTACGTCCCTGGCCTGATCGCTGACCGGGAAGACCCGGCCGCCCCGCTCGGTCTTCAGGGGTACGCCGCGGCTTTCCAGCCAGTCCATCAGGTCGCGGTTGCTGAAGGCGGTCAGGGCGCTGTAGAGGAACTGGCCGTTACCGGGCAGGTTTTTGATAAACTCCTGGCGATCGGCGATATTGGTCACGTTGCAGCGGCCTTTGCCGGTTATCAGCAGCTTGCGGCCCAAAGCCGGCATTTTTTCCAGCAGGGTGACCGCGCCGCCCGCCTCGGCGGCGCTCACGGCCGCCATCAGGCCGGCGGCGCCGCCGCCGATGATGAGCACCTTTTTCATGTCATTCCTTCTTTGTCGGTGGGATTATCTTCCAGGGAGCCTGGCGATAAAAATAGCCGGTGGCGGACATTGGCCCAAGGCCACCGGGCTAGCCGGCGCTTTTATATGTCAAACCCGGCCAGATTTTTCAGCTGAGCGACTTCCTCCGGTTCGAGGTGGCGGTAGTGGCCGCGTCGCACACCGGCCAGGGTCAGGAAGCCGAATTTTACCCTTTTAAGCTTCTCCACCGGGTGGCCGATGGCTTCGCACATCCGCCGCACCTGTCGATTCCAGCCTTCGTGGATTACTATTTCCAAAGATGTGAGGTTTTTCTCGGCATCGTAGCCGATAATATTCACCCTGGCCGGTGCGGTGACGCCGTCGGCCAGGCGGATGCCGGCCCGCAGGCGATCGAGCTTTTCCTCGGGCGGCCGGCCGACAACGGCGGCCAGGTAGGTTTTGTCGACTTCGTGGCTGGGATGGGTCAGGACGTGGGTCAGCTCACCGTCGTTGGTCAGGAGCAGCAGGCCCTCGGTATTGTAGTCCAGGCGGCCCACCGGAAAAAGCCGCACCGGGATGTCGGCTACCAGGTCGGCCACCGTCTTGCGGCCGCGCGGGTCACGCAGGGTGGTTACCACGCCGCGGGGCTTGTTTAAAAGCACGTACATTTTCCGCTGGCCGGCCAGGGGCTGGCCGTCAACGGCAACGACGTCCCGCCCGGGCTCGACTTTGGCGCCCAGTTCGGCGACAACCCGGCCGTTGACGGTGACGCGGCCGGCGGTGATCAGTTCCTCGGCGTGGCGACGAGAAGCCAGGCCGGCCTGGCTGATTATTTTTTGAAGTCGTTCGGCCATAGTACCCCCCATATATAGGCTGTTTTTTTAGGTGACCAGGCCGGCGAAGTCGGTCTGGGTCTTGCACAGGCGCAGTCGCCGGCGTTCGCTGATTTCGCATTCGCAGCTGCCGCAGATGCCTTCGCCGCAGCACATGATGCTGTTATTGGTGGCCGCCATCGGTACGTTGACGCCGGCGGCCTGCATGGCGGCAATCACTCCGTGATGCTGGTCGTCCGGTCCAGCGCTCACCACGAGATCGGGCCGCCGGCTCCGGTCGGCCAGCCAGTCGCTCAGGCGGGCATAACCGGAACGCCGGAGGGAGTCGACAATATCGACGTTTACCCCAAGCTGGCGAAGCTCCTCGTCGATGAAGACCTTGCCCACCTGGCCGGGGGCCAGCAGGGCGTGGACGGTATTGCCGCCTGCCATAAGGCGGGCGGCGAGCGGCAGGGCCGGTGGCTGGCCCATGCCGCCGGCTACCAATAATATTGTACCATAGGTAATATTATCAATCCATGGCTGACCGAGAACGCCGTTATAATACGGCCCCCGGACGACGACGCCGCCGTCCTCCGCTGCCAACAGACGGTTGGTTTTCGGGCCGACTCCTTCGACCGCCACCTGTACAGCGGTACCGTTGACTTTCATAACGCCTACCGGGAAATGAAAAAACTGCGGGTCTTCCGGACGCCGCAAAAAGACGAAGGCTCCGGTTTTTTTGAGTTCGGCCGCCAGATCCTCGTCAACGGCGAATTCGAGCAGGTAGGTGGCCGGCGCTATCAGTTCCCGCCGGCTGAAGACGCTTTCGTACTCCCGCCTGATCGGTGGGACCGGCTCATCGCCCTTCCCTATCCCTTTAGCCTGCCACTGCTTTTCGTACAGTATGCATACCCCGCTCCAGTTGCAGTCGCAGACCGTCCCGCCCCGCAGGTGGCTGCAGAAGATGCAGTCGTTGGTTTCGGCCAGCAGGCAGGGACAGTAGGGCGAATTTATGTCAATACAACTCATTTTAAGTCTGGTATTCATTTTTCCCCCTCCTAGACCAGGCACTGACTGTAAACGTCGCCGAGGCCGGCCCGTTTTACCCGGCCGCCGATTTCTTCGCGGTCGGTAGAGTAAAGGTCCATGGCTTTCATGCGCTCGAAGTAGACTGAGCCGGAAAACGTGTAACGCAGCTTGAGACCGTCTTGGGTTGTCATTTTTTCATGGACGAAGGCGATGATATCGCCGCTGGCAAGTGTGCGCGGCAGTTGGAGGTACGGCATGTCGAGACAGTGGCGGACGGCGTTGTTGCCGGCCAGCAGGCCGGTGACGACGGCCTCGGTGTGGCCGACGAACACGCCGGCCTTTTCGCCGGCGCAAAACAGATTTTCCACGTTCTCGACTTTAAGGGTGTTGTCGCAGGGCGCCAGGCCCAGGTAGCGGACCGAGTTACCGAGACCGCCGGCGTAAGGGTCCTCGTAGCGGGCATTTTCCAGGCCAGGGATGGCCCGCAGGTCTTCCAGCGGGTAGCAGGAGGTCATGAGCTTGGCGTGCCCGGTGTCGAGCAGCACCAGGTTCTCGGCGTATTCGGTTATGGCGTACTGGGAACAGGCTTTGCGCCCAAGCGAGTTCGCCTTGACCAGATGAGCGGGAACCGGCAGGATGACTGCCCCTTCGCGATTAAGTTTGTCGCGCAGTTCTTGGCTGAGGGAGTCTTTGTTGAGCTTGCAGGAACCGCTCATGGCGCCAAAGGTCCCGTCGGCCTTGAGACCCATGACTTCCTTGACCTGGGCCCGGGCGGCGATGCTAACCCGTGGCCCGAAGGACGGGCAGCGGAGAATGCACATGGCGCAACCGTTGCCGTATTTCAGGCAGTTGCCCATTGGCCCGGCGCTGCCGGTGGTGTCGACAAAGACGTCGCCTTTTATCACCTCGCCGCTGTCGATAACCAGGGCCTGAATTTTTCGGCTGTATTTAAGCACGTCCATCGCTCTGGCTCGGGTCCGCACGGTAATGCCGTAGTTGGTGAGCACCTGTTTTACCAGGGGTTCCATCGAGCTTACGTCATAAAGCGAAGCGTGGTTATGGCCCGGGAAACTCAGCCCCCGGTGCCGGGCCTTGGCATCCATGGCCACGAACAGATCGCCGCCGCCCATGGCGATGGCCTCTTCCGCCGCCGTATACCGGCCGTTGTTGCGGTATATGCCGCCGACCAGACCGGTACCGAGCAACATGTCGGTGCGTTCGAGAAGGGTAACCTCGGCCCCGGCTTTGGCCGCCGCTAACGCCGCCGCGCATCCGGCCCAGCCGCCGCCGGCCACAACTACTTTGACCATTGCTGTCCCCCCATCAGTGCATTTCTCTTTACAGTTTATTCTCGGGCGGCTGTTGTGCCACTGCCGGGGGAAAAAAGGCCCGGCGGCAAAAGGCCGCCGGGCAGGGCAAGGGCTTAGGAGAACAGGAGTCTGCAGATATAAATTGTGGCCGCGAGGCCGGTAATATCCCCCATCAAACCGACGAACACCGCGTAGCGCGGCTGCCGGATGCCGACGGCGCCAAAATATACCGTCAGGATATAAAAAGTAGTGTCGGTGCTGCCGAGAAGGGTCGATGCCATTTT
>JAEZLU010000172.1 GCA_023415075.1 Bacillota bacterium | reverse complement strand
ACCGCCCCGTCGGCCGCTTGCAAGCCTGGCGGTTCGCCGGCGACCGCGGCCACGGCCACGACATATTTCACTTTTACCGTTTCCTGGTCGATATCCCATACCTGGGGCGAAGCGGCCACCGCACCATAAATGGTCACCGGCCGGTCAATGTAGCGGCCGATGTCGGCAGGCGACGGCCGGCCGGCGTGCTCAGCCCTGATCAGGCCAGCCAGCAAGAACAGGGCGACAACGGCCGCCAACGCCAGCGGCGAGTCCCGCCGCACCAGCCAGAGAGCCAGGGTAAGCAAGGCCGCCGCCAGACCGAGTAAGGCTGACGACTGCCAGTTGTACAGCCCGGCCACGAAAATTCCGGCGGCAAAAGCGGCCGTTAGCTGAGCGAAAACCCGCGGCATAGCACCACCCTGCCGGCTGCCATAAACAGCGCCCGGCTCCTCTCACCGGGATAATTCCATATATTGCATATATTTCCTGCTAATTGACACAGCAAGACAAAACCTGCCGGTTAAATCCGGCAGGTTTTGTCTAAAAACTATCTGTTAACCCCTCTTGGTGGCCAGTCTGGCCTTAAACCGCTTTTTGATGCCAGCCCACTTATCGGCGAATTTCTCGACAACCACGAACAGGACCGGGATGAGGAATATACCCAGCGAGGTCGCGGCCAACATGCCGCCGACCACCGACGTGCCCATGGCATTGCGGGCGCCGGCGCCGGCGCCGCTGGCGATTGCCAGCGGGGTACAACCGATGATGAAAGCCAGCGAGGTCATGATAATCGGCCGCAACCTGAGCTTTGCCGCCTCGATGGCCGCCTGTACCGGGTTCATCCCGTTGTCGACCCTAACTTTGGCGAACTCGACGATCAGGATGGCGTTCTTGGCCGCCAGGCCGATCAGCATGATCAGGCCGATCTGCATATAAATATTGTTCTCCATGTTGCGCACGAACTGGAAGAGGAAGGCGCCGAACACCCCTGTCGGCACGCACAGCAGGACGGCGAAGGGGACGCTCCAGCTCTCGTACAGCGCCGCCAGGCAGAGGAAGACGAACAGCAGGGACAGGGCGAACATTATCGGCGCCTTGCTGCCAGAGATCTTTTCCTCGCGGCTCTGGTCAGCCCATTCGTAAGCAAAGCCGTTCGGCAGCGTCTGGGCGGCCACTTCCTCCAGCGCCGTCAGCGCCTGGCCCGAGCTGTAGCCGGTGGCCGGGTTGCCGCCGATCTGGATGGTGCGATAGCTGTTGAAGCGTTTGATGAGCGACGGCGCGTTGACCGCCTTCGGCTTCAGGAGGTTATTGAGCGGCACCATCGTGCCTGACGAGCTGCGGACATAAAGGAAACGGGTTGACGAGACATCGTCCCTGAACTGGGGCTCGGCCTGCATAATGACCTTGTAGGAGCGGCCGAAGCGGTTAAAGTCGTTGACCTGCAGGCCGCCGTAATAGGACTGGAGGGCGCTGAACACGTCGCTCACCGGCACGCCCAGTTTGATGGCCTTCTCGCGGTCGACCTCGAACTCGAAACCGGGGGTATTGCTGCTGAAGGAGGTGTAGATCATGCCTATTTCCGGACGCTTGCGGGCAGCGGCAATAAACTCCTTCGACACCCGGTCGATCTCATCAAGGGTGGTGCCGGCCCGGTCCTCGATCATCAGCGTGAAGCCACCGGTCGTACCGATACCTGGCAGCGACGGCGGGGCGAAAGCCATGACACTGGCCTCCGGCAGGTTGCCGTTGTTTATGAAGATGCTCTGGATCTCTTTGCTGAGCTGTAATTCAGGGGCCTTGCGCTCATTCCAGGGCGCGAGCTTGACGAACACGACCCCGACGTTGGGTTTGCGGCCGCCGCTCAGGAGGTCGAAACCGGTTATCGACATCGCATCAACGACGCCCGGCTGAGCGAGAATGTTGGCGCCAACCTTGTTGACCGCCTCGCGGGTCCGGTTCATGTTGGCCGCTTCCGGCAGGTTAACGGTCGTGATGATATAGCCCTGGTCCTCAGCCGGGACGAAGGATGAGGGGACAGCCCGGAAGAGGCCGCCGGTGATTATGACAACGACCGCCAGCAGCACCAGGGCCAGCTTGGCCCGGGGAATCACCAGCTTGCCCAGGCTGCCGCCATAGCGTTCGACCATCTTCTCAAACCAGTCGTTGAACCGTTCGAGCACCATCCCCAGCCGGCCGCCGTGGGCGTTGGGGTCGTACGGCTTGAGCAGCAGGGCGCACAGGGCCGGCGTCAGCGACAGGGCCACCAGGCACGACAGGCCGACCGACACGGCCACCGTCAGAGCGAACTGCTTGTAGAGCACGCCCATCGTGCCGCCGAGGAAGGCCACCGGGATGAAGACCGACGCCAGCACGCAAGCGATGGCGATAACCGGCCCGGAAACCTCGCTCATCGCCCGGACCGTCGCGTCGCGGGGGCTGAGGCCGGTATAGCGCATATGATGCTCCACCGCCTCGATGACGACGATGGCGTCGTCGACCACCAGGCCGATAGCCAGCACCATGGCGAACAGCGTAAGCGTGTTTATTGAGAAGCCGAGCGCCAGGAAGGCGCCAAGCGTACCGATCAGCGATACCGGCACGGCCAGCATCGGGATGAGCGTGGCCCGCACGCTCTTGAGGAAGATGAATACAACCAGCATGACCAGCAGCAGGGATTCGGCGAAGGTAATCGCCACTTCGTGCATCGATTCGCGGACATACTCGGTATTGTCGACAACCACTTTGTATTTCAGATCGTTGGGAAACTTCTGGGCCGCAGCCTCGATGACTTTCAGACAGTTGGCGACCGTTTCCAGCGCGTTGGCGTCAGGGCTGAGCTGGATGGAAAAGCCGGCCGTCGGCTGCCCGACGGTATCGGAATAAAAGCCGTAGTCTTTGGCGCCAAGTTCCACCCTGGCGACATCGCCGACGCGGATGAACGACCCGTCGGACTGAGCCCTAATGATAATGTCGGCGAATTCCTCCGGTTCGCTCAGGCGACCTTTGGCCCGCAGGCTGTACTGGAACTCCTGGCCGGTCGGCGAGGGGATCTGGCCGACCGTGCCGGCTGCCGCCTGGATGTTCTGCTGCTTGATGGCGCTGGCCACGTCGGCCGGTGTGATTTTCAGTTTGGCCATCTTGTCCGGCTGCAGCCAGATGCGCATCGCGAAGTCCGAGCCGAATTCGCTGGCCTCACCGACGCCCTTGACCCTTTTCAGGTCGTCGATGATATAGATGCTGCCGTAGTTTTTCAGAAAGGTGCGGTCATAAGTACCGTTCGGCGAATACAGGGCGAAAATCAGCGCCCGGTCCTGGGACGCCTTTACGGTGGTGACGCCGGCCGTCTGCACGTCCTGCGGCAGGGCGGCGTTGGCCTGGGCCACCCGGTTCTGGGTCTGGACGGTGGCGATATCGGCGTTCTTGCCGAGGTCGAACTTGACGCTCAGCGAATAGTACGAACCGTTGTCCGAGCTGGTGGACTGCATGGCGATCATGTCTTCCACGCCGTTGACGTTCTGCTCGATGACCTGGGCCACCGTCTGCTCGATGACGTCGGCGTTGGCCCCTTGATAAGCGGTGCTGACACTGACCTGCGGCGGCGTTATCTGGGGATACTGGGCAACCGGCAGGCTGAAGGCGGCTATCGTCCCGCCGAGAGTGATCAGGATGGATAATACTATCGCGAATATTGGTCGGTCTATAAAAAATTTAGCCATGGGATCCTCCTATTGCTTCGGCTTCGACAAATCCTCAGGCCCCATCATGGTAACCTTCAGGGCCATGCCCGGCTGGGTCTTGGCGAAGCCTTCGACCACGACCCGGTCGCCCTCGGCCAGTCCCTCTTCCACTATCCACATCTGGCCAACCCGCGGGCCCATCTTGACCGGCCGCGATTCGGCTTTATCGCCGGCAGCCACCACGGTCACGAAGGTTTTGCCGAGCATTTCCTGCACAGCCCTTTGTGGCACCAGCAGCGCCCCCTGACGCAACTCCCCTTGAACGACGATACGGGCAAACATACTGGGGATAAGCAGCTTCTGGGGATTGGAAAAGGTCGCCTTCATGGTCAGCGTACCGGTATCCTGGCCCAGGCCCCGGTCGACCTGCTCGATACGTCCGGTTAGCGGATACTCCGAGCCGTCGCTAAGCAGCAGCTTGAGGTCGGTGCCCCACTGATCGGGCGTGTTGCCCCGGCCGCGCTTGGCAAAATTCAGGTATTCGTTTTCACTCATGCTGAACTGGACAAATATCGGGTCTAGCGACGATATCGTCGCCAGAGTGGTCGAGCCGGCGGCAGCATAGCTGCCCACCGCCACATCCTTGACATCGATACGGCCGGCGAACGGCGCCACGATATAGGTATCCGTCAGGTCGTTTTCGGCCTGCTGGACCCTGGCCCGGTTGGCGGCGACAACGGCGGTGTTCTGCCGTTCGGCCGTCAGTTGGGCATCGAGAGCCTGGCGGGAAATGGCCTGTTGGGCAGCCAGCTTCTGATAGCGGATGCTGTCGGCCTGCGAATTGGCCAGCGTGGCCTCCGACTGGGCCAAGGTGGCCTGGGCGGTCAACAGCGCCGCCTCATACTGACGGCGGTCGATTTGGAACAGCGGCTGGCCCTCGGTAACTGCAGCCCCGCCCTCGACCATTTTGGCGACGACGTTGCCGGATACCCTGGCCCTGATCTGGACCTCGTTCTTGGCCACTACCTGGCCGACAAATTCATAATTAACCGGCGTGTCGCTCTTTACTACCTGCATCGCCCTGACCTCGACCGCCTGCGCCGGCGGGGCGGCGGTCTTGCTGCCGCAGCCGGCGGCCGCGGCCGCCAGCAGGACAACAGCGATAACCGGCACACCTTTTCGCCATACTTTCGTCAACATATCTTGGTTCATAAAAAATGCCTCCTAC
>JAEZLU010000162.1 GCA_023415075.1 Bacillota bacterium | reverse complement strand
TGTCGTCAGTATTATCATAACGCAAGACCGGCCAGGTGCGAAATACATTTTCCCGGGGGCGGCCCTTGACTTTTCTGTAAATATTTGCTACCATTTAACCAGAATACTATAAAACTAGTAATCTGGTTAAATGGATGACCGCAGGGCGGTCGACGGAAGGGTGAGCGAAGGTGCAAAGAGGATCTACAGTTATCCGGCGGGCGACAAGCGGCGATATAGCAGATATCTGGCGCCTGCTGCACTGCGAGGGCCGGGATATGAGCGACGAGGCTATATACGACAGGCTGGCCGATTTGTATCTGTTGTACCAGGGAAACAAACTGATAGGGGTGGCCTATTGCGGCCGCAGCGACGGCGAGGGCGGCTGGACGAGTGTGCATCCGCTGTATTGCCAAAGCGTGGTGGAGGAGATTATGGCCAAGGCGGTGAATGGTTTATTTGATGATATTTTTTATCGGCAATGCGGGGTGAACGCATGGATTTCCAGATTAACAAGAAAACCGAGTTTCCGATTTATCAGCAGCTCAAAGAGCAGATCAGATACTTCCTGCTGAACGGCGATCTGGGACCAGGCACGCGGCTGCCACCGCCAAAGGACCTGGCCGGATATCTGAGGATCAATAAGAATACCGTTATCGTTGCTTACAAGGAGCTGGAGAAGGAAGGGCTGATCGTGACCCGGCACGGGCAGGGGACGTATGTTTCGGAAGATTTGCCGCCAGATCCAGGTTTTAAGCGGCGACAGGCGCTGATCGAGCTGGCCCGCGAGGCGCTGGCCCGGACCCGCGAACTCGGCTTCAGCGCCGAGGATCTGTTCACCGTCGTCTTCGGCCAGACGGTACTCGGTCTGGGGCCCGACAAGGCGACAAGGGTGTTGTTCGTGGAGTGCAACGAAGCGGACGTGAAATTCTATGTGGGCGAGCTGGAGAAAGAAATAGGCATGCCGGTGGAGGGCTGCCTGCTGGCCGACCTGGCCGACCGGATGGATGACCGGGCCGCTTCCGAGGTCGGGGTGGTTGTGACAACCTTTTTCCATGTCGAGGATGTCAAGGCTATCTGCGAGCCGCTGGATAAAAAGGTTATCGCCATTATGGCCGCGCCCGAGATGGGGGCGCTGATGGCGGTAGGCCAGCTGGCGCCGGGAACAAAGGTGGGCTTCGTTGTCGGCATCGGCGGCAATCCCGAGACCATGACCGGTTCGCTGGGAGCGGCCGGTATACGGCATATCAATTTTGAGAGTGTAAGCTACACCGACCGGCCGGCGCTGGAAAAGCTGCTGGCAAGTGCTGATGTCGTGGCCAGCTGCCGGACGGTGGTCGAGGAGGTCCGCAAGCTAGCTCCGCCAGGGGTGCGGGTGATGGAGATCGGCAATGTCCTGGAAAAGGGCGGCATCGAGCTGCTGAAGAGTTATTTGGTCAGGCAAAACTGACAAGAACCCAGATTGTCGAGAAAGTCCCAGATGCACGTCCTGGATACACTGGCCATATCAGCGCATCTTATCTAATGGTGACAGCCGGCCCGATTTTTGTGCGGGCCGCCCGGAAAAGCGTGCAACCGTTTCCTCCGCGACTAAGTTGTGCGCAGGGTTTGCAGAGGCACGGTTTGACAGCATCGGCCGCGTACTTTGTGATGTACGCAAGCAAGCGCTTTGAAGACGGTCCAGGACGACCTAGTCCCGACCGCGCCATGGATGGCAAAGCGGTCGGGGGGAGCAAGTGTGCAAGTTCTTAGCGCTTCAGCGCTTAGAACTGCGGCCTGCCCCTTGCGGGTACGCCGCAGATGGGACTTTATCGGTAATCTGAAAAAACGCCACCAGTGACGGTGGCGTTTTTGTGTTACTCACTGAGGGCCTGTCGCAGGTTGGCGAGGTTTTCCCTCATTATACTCAGATAATCTCTGCCTTGCGTAAACTCCGCCTCGGTGAGGTTTTCCAGCGGGTTGAGGACAAGCAGCCTGGCGCCGGTCTCTTTGGCGAGAGTCTCGGCCAGGCGGGGGTTGACAATGGTTTCGAAGAAAATATATTTGACGTTATTGGCGCGGCAGAAGCGGACGATGGCGGCCAGCCGCTCGGGTGTTGGTTCGCTGTCCGGAGTCAGGCCCATGATGGGCAGTTGCTCGAGGTTGTAGCGCTTGGTCAGGTAGCCGAAGGCGGCGTGGCTGGTGACAATCGTCCGGCGAGGCAGGCTGGCCAGACCGCTGCGGTATTCGCCGTCGAGGGCCGCGAGCTCTTGGCTGAAGCGGTCGGCGTTCTGGCGGTAGTGGTCTGCGTTCTGCGGGTCGGCGGCGGCCAGGGCGGTGGCGATGTTGGCTACTTCCTGGCGGGCGGCGACAGGGTCGAGCCAGATGTGCGAATCGGCGTGGTTTTTGCCGTGCTGTTTGTCATGATCGTGGCCGTCATCGTCTTTGAGAACCGGTATGGCGTCGCTCACGGCAACGGCCTGGGTGGCGCCGAGAGCGTCCTTGGTCAGCAGCTTGTCGATATTTTCGAAGCCGGCGCCGTGGTAGAGGAACAGTCTGGCCGCTTTGATGGCGACCATTTCCCGGGCGGTAGGTTCCCAGTCGTGCGGTTCGGCGCCAGGGGGCACGAGCATGGTAAGTTCGATGCGGTCGCCGCCGACCCGGCGGGCGAACTCGTAGACCGGGTAGACCGAGGCGACGACTTTGAGTTTGCCGGCGGACGGCGAGGCGGCCGGGT
>JAEZLU010000160.1 GCA_023415075.1 Bacillota bacterium | reverse complement strand
TTAATATATGGAGCGGAAGACGAGATTCGAACTCGCGACCCTCGCCTTGGCAAGGCGATGCTCTACCACTGAGCTACTTCCGCGCCGGGAATATTAATATATCAGGATATCGCCTCAATGTCAAATGGCATTTTATGTAACATGAATTCAACTTAGGAATCCCTGTTGGGAAACGATTAAAAGGTCCGCGTTTCCGCGAACCTTTAGTACCTTAGATGACTTTTCTTTTGAACTTCGGAGCCCAGACGATATGGGCAATTCCACCCGTGTGTTCCTGGCTTGCATCCATCTTCCACAACGGCTCCGCCTTTTTGGAACTCCCCCGAACAGCGAGGGGTATTCACTAACGCAACAATAAACCGCCTGGACGGCGGTTAGCGAATAGACTGCAATGTCTTTTTTACTCTTGTAATGATAGCATGCTTTGTTTCTCCGGTAAGTTGATTCCAGTCTTTTTCAGAAAAAGTGACTTCCGGATAAGCATTTAAAAGAATGTCGATTATCTCTTGAAGATTCTTGTTAGAATTCAAAGCCGCTTCAACAATCTCAACAGAAACTGCAAGGGCAACTGTTCTGTTTAGTTTCATAATACCATCACCTGTAATATATAATACCATGTTTTGTGGTAAAGAAAAACAGGTTTTGATATTAAATTGAACTCCCTACCACGCTTCCTCTCCCACAGTTACCTGCTGGCCTCCGGCCGCTCGATAAACCAAAGCGGCTTTTAAATATTCCGGTAAAGTAAAACCCAAATAAAACCCATCGCCCAAAAACAGTCAAGGGTCCGCATCTGCGAACCCTTGTTTTATCTGCATTTCTTGTTGACTTAACTGGTCGGAGCGACACGACTTGAACGTGCGGCCTCTACCACCCCAAGGTAGCGCTCTACCAAACTGAGCTACGCCCCGACTGACAAAGACTATTGTACAGTCTTTTCGGAGCGGTGTCAAGGTGCAGTTATTACCTTTGCCCCCTCGGGATCGATATTAAGATCGAGATAACCGGCCTTGACGTTATGGCGGGCGAAGGCAGCGACCATGGCATCACCGATGACGTCAGCATTCTGCTGGGTGAAGGCGATCAGGCAGGGGCCGGCCCCGCTCAGGGCGGCGCCGAGAGCGCCCTTGTCGATCGCGGCGTCCAGGACGTCGCTCATCCCGGGAATAAGTTTCAGGCGATATGGCTGGTGCAGGCGATCTTCAAGAGCCTGACGAAGAAAACCGAGCTGCCCCTGGCAGAGGGCGCCGACCAAAAGGGCAGCGCGGCTTACGTTGAAGACTGCGTCCTGGAGGGAAACGGCTCGCGGCAGGACCTGACGGGCAGCCTTGGTGGACAGGCCGAATTCAGGGACCGCCACCACCATTTTTAGAGGTGCCGGCGGTATGAAGCGCAGCGACTGCGGCTTGTCTTTGTCCATCATGCTGATGGTGATGCCGCCGAAGATGGCCGGGGCCACGTTGTCCGGATGGCCTTCCTGGGCGGTGGCCAGCGCCAGCAGTTCCTCTTTGCTCAGCTTGCCGCCGGTGGCGGCATTGGCGGCCACCAGGCCGGCGACGATGGCGGCGGCGCTGGAACCCAGACCGCGGGCCAGCGGTATGTTGTTGTTCATTTTTATGTCGATGCCGCCGTAGTGCTTGTTCACCTGGCGAAGCACGGCGCGGACCGAGAGGAGGGCGATGTTGCGATCATTTGTTGGAATGCTGCCGCTGCCCTCCCCCTCCACCGAAAGGGTAAAGCCGCCCTGGTCGCTGAGGGTAAGCGTGAGTTCGTTGTAAATGGTGCAGGCGATACCGATGGTATCGAAGCCGGGGCCGCAGTTGGCGGTCGTCCCGGGCACGCGGACAGTAACGGAAACAGCCATAGGTCCTCCCTCGCTGACGGGTTATTTTGCGTCGTCAATTACTCGGATTACGCTGCTTACTTTCGTGACGACCGACATTCCCGCCAGAGTGTTCAGGGCCAGCTGCATGTTGGCGTGGGACACATGGTAGGTTATCAGGACAATTTCGGCGCGATTATCGACTTTGCGTTTCTGGATAACGGAATTCAGGCTTACCTGCTGGGCGCCGAAGGCGCCGGCGATGGCCGCCAGTACGCCGGGCTTGTCTTCGACAAGCAGGCGTATGTAGTAGGGCGACTCAGGCAGGGTCGGCGGGCAGATTGGCTTGCTCTCGAAGCAGGTGCAGAGTATGCGGCTGCTGACGTTGTGTTTGATGTCGCGGGCAACGTCGATGATGTCGGCGACTACGGCGCTGGCTGTGGGCATTTCGCCGGCGCCCCGGCCGTAGAACATGGTTTCGCCGACGGCGTCGCCTTTGACAAAGATGGCGTTGAAGACGTCCTGCACAGCCGCCAGTGGATGGCTCCTGGCGATAAAGGCCGGATGTACGCGGACGTCGGCCCCTTTTTCGGTGTCGCGGGCGATGGCCAGGAGTTTTATGACATAGCCGAGCTCGCCGGCGTATTCGATGTCCTCGGTCGTGATGCCGGTGATGCCTTCGACGGCGACGTCGTCAAGGGTAACCCGTGTGCCGAAGGCTATCGAGGCCAGAATGGCTATCTTGCGGGCGGCGTCCCAGCCGCCGACGTCGGCCGTAGGGTCGGCTTCGGCGAAGCCTTTTTGCTGGGCTTCGGCCAGGACGGTCTTGTAGTCCATTTTTTCATTGGTCATCTTGGTGAGCATGTAGTTGGTGGTGCCGTTGACGATGCCCATGACTTCGCTGATTTTGTTGCCGGCCAGGCATTGCTTGAGCGGCCGGATGATCGGGATGCCACCGCCCACACTGGCTTCGAACAGCAGGTCGACGTTGTTTTCTTCGGCGGCGGCGAAAAGTTCGCGGCCGTATTTGGCAACGACGTCCTTGTTGGCGGTGACAACGTGTTTGCCGGCCTTGAGGGCCCGGATGATGTAGTCTTTGGCCGGCGATTCGCCGCCCATGACTTCGACGACTACTTTGATGTCCTTGTCGCCGAGAATGGCTTCGATGTCATCGGTAAGCTTGGCCTCGACAGCAACCGCCCGCGGTTTTTTCAGGTCACGGACGAGAATCTTCTTGAGAACAACCGGCGCCCCGACTTTTTGCTCGATGTTATGGGCGTTGGCGGCGAGGACTTTGGCCACACCCGTGCCGACTGTCCCAAGACCGAGCATACCGAGGTATATGGCGCTTTTCATTATATCCACTCCTATTTCGTCTATGCTTGTCCCAGTACTTCAAGGCGTTTTACGCCGTCGATCATCCTGAGCTTGTCCAGCAGGGCTTCGAGGTCGATAGCCAAATCGACCGTCTCGATCGACATGGTGGCGTTGGCGACTCCCTGCAGGGGAATGCCTTGGTTGATGGTCAGCACGCTGCCGCGATCACCGGCCACGGTATTGAGGACCCTGGAGAGTACTCCGGGCTTGTGCTCAAGCAGCAGGGCCAGGGTAACGATCTTTTCTTTGCTGGCTTCGTAGAAGGGGAAGACATAGTCTTTGTATTTATAGTAAGCGCTGCGGCTGAGTTCCATCTTTTCGACGGCCTCGTTGATAGTTCGGGCGTCACCGCGTTTTAGGAGTTCCTTCACTTTGATGGTTTTTTTGATGGCCTCGGGGAGAATTTCTTCACGGACAAGATAAAAAGTCGACTTTTGGCCAGGCATTTTTTCGCCTCCTCCAGTATTGTACAAAAGGGCAATTATCTTTTTATAGTAGACATTATAACATTAGCCTTCTACTAAAACAAGGGAAAATGGCAAAAAAACAGGCCGGTCGACGTGCCGGCCTGTTCACCGCGACAAAACATTAGGTCAGCCGCAAGCTGACCCGCCAGATTCAAAAGATGATGCAGATTAGTCCGCCGCTTCCGTCGTTGACGATTTTCTGCAGCGTTTCTCTGAGCTTGTTCTGGGCATTTTCTGGCATTGTGTTGAGTTTGTTCTGGATACCTTCACGGACAAGCGAATTGAGCGATTTGCCGAAAAGGTTTGTACGCCAGAGTTTTTCAGGCTCGCCTTCAAATTCCTGCAGCAGATACTGGATAAGTTCCTCGCTTTGTTTCTCGGTACCGATGATCGGTGAAATCTCGGCCTGGACATCGGTCTTGATAATATGGAGCGAGGGGGCCGACGCCCGCAGGCGGACGCCAAAGCGGTTGCCGGTGCGGATGATCTCCGGTTCCTCGAGCACCATTTCGTCAAGCTGGGGCGGCACGATGCCGTAGCCCGATTGGCGGACCTGCTCCATGGCCCCGGCCAGTTTATCGTATTCGCGCTTGGCGACAGCCAGGTCGCGCATGAGCCGAAGAACGTGGTGCTCGCCGCTGACGGTGAAGCCGGTGAGTTCTTCGAGTACTTGGTAGAAAAGTTCGCTGCGGGCGGTCATCTCGATGACGGCAATGCCATTGCCGAGGTCCATGTCGTGAAGGATGACGTCGGCGACGAAATCGTAGCCCGAAAGGTCGTCGATCGCCCGGTCGATATCGCGCAGGCGGCGGACATACTGGACGACATCGTGAACGGCGCCGTCGAATTTCTGGCGCAGCCAGTGTTCGGTCTCCAGTTCTTCCACCCAGCGGGGCAGGCTGATGTTGACTTCTTTGACCGGGAATTCGTACAGCACTTCCTGGAGGATGGCATAAATGTCGTCATGGGTAAGCTGTAGGCAGTCGACCGGGATGACCGGCACATCGTACTTATTTTCCAGTTTGGCGACAAGTTCCCGGGTTTCCTTGGCGGTCGGCCGCCCGGTGTTGAGAACGATCAGGAAGGGTTTCTGCAGTTCTTTCAGTTCGGCAACTACCCGTTCCTCGGCGGCTACGTATTTGTCCCGCGCCAGGTCGGTCACCGAGCCGTCGGTGGTGATCACCAGGCCGATGGTGGAGTGCTCGGCGATTACTTTTTTCGTGCCGATCTCGGCGGCCTCCTGGAAGGGTATTTCCTGATCGAACCAGGGCGTCAGCACCATGCGCGGGCCGTCGTCTTCTTCGTAGCCAAGGGCGCCGTCGACCGTGTAGCCGACGCAGTCCACTACCCGGACCCGCACCCGCACATTGTCTTTTACCGTTATTTCCACCGCTTCGTTGGGGATAAACTTTGGCTCGGTGGTCATGATGGTTTTGCCGGCGGCGCTTTGCGGCAGTTCGTCCTTGGCCCTTTCTTTCTCGTAAGGATCGTTGATGTTCGGCAGCACCATCGTTTCCATGAACCGTTTGATAAAGGTCGACTTTCCGGTGCGGACCGGGCCGACGACGCCTATGTAGATGTCGCCGCCGGTACGCTCGGCGATATCCCTGAACAGATCAAACTTTTCCATCTTCTCTTTGTTTCCCTCCCCCTACTGAATATATATTAAATGTCGAGCGTTTCGCTCCACCAAGCTTTGTCACCCCTCCCCCAGCCAGCTTTTTCCCCATTTCGCAAGGAAGGTCCGCAAAAAGGCGGATGAACCCCCGATTAATCATTACAAATATATGACATGCCAAAAAGAATATGCTCAAAGTTGAGAAAACTTGGCTTGCGCCAAGCCTATGGCGACGACGGAAGCCTAGTTGCCCTTATCCTTGAAGAAAGCCTGCTTTCGGAAAGGGAGAGAATACTCGGCTTGCGCCATGCCTATGGCGACGGCAGGAGACTGGCGGAACGAAAAAAGTATGGCAACTTGTCGTTGCCATACTTGCTTAAATTGCAGCATTTACAGTTTACCAGTTTTCGCTTTCCGCCACTTCCTCGACTTCATGGGTACGGCCGCGGGCCATCAGGCGGCTGACGGCTTCCCGGGGATTGGCACCGTCATAGAGCACGCCGTGAATTTCGGCGGTTATCGGCATGTCCACCTGATGGAGACCGGCGAGTTCGTAGGCGGCGGCCGTAGCCCTGATGCCCTCTACCACCATGCTGCTGGCGGTTTCGACTTCGCTTCGCGTTTTACCGGTCGCCAGCATCAGGCCGGCCCGCCGGTTACGGCTGTGGCGGCTGGTGCAGGTGACGATGAGGTCGCCGATGCCGGCCAGGCCTGCGAAGGTAAGGGGCCTAGCCCCCAGGGCCGTGCCCAGGCGGGTTATCTCGGCCAGGCCGCGGGTCATGAGAGCGGCTTTGGCGTTGTCACCGAAACCGAGACCTTCGGCAACGCCGGCGCCGAGGGCAATTATATTCTTGAGAGCGCCGCCCAGTTCGACGCCGATGATGTCGGGGTTAGTGTAGACCCGGAAGTGGGCGGCCATCAGGGCATCCTGAACGAGTTCGGCGGCCTGGCGGTCCAGCGAGGCGGCTACCGTGGCCGTCGGCTGGCCGGCGCTAACCTCCTCGGCATGGTTGGGACCTGACAAGGCGACGACGGTCGCCGCCGGTATTTCTTCGGCGATCACCGTCGACATTCGTTTGAGGGACCCCAGTTCAAGGCCCTTGGCGGCGGAGACGACAACGGTGCCGGCACCGACATGGGCGGCCAGGCTCTTGGCCGTCGCCCTGACGGCGTGCGAGGGAGTGGCGATGATGATCAGTTCGGCCTGGCCGACGGCGGCGGCCGAGTCAGCGGTGATAGCCAGGTTTGCCGGCAAAATGGCGTCCGGCAGATAGCGCGGGTTTTGCCGGGTGACGGCAAGTTCGGCGGCGACTTCACGGCTGCGGACCCATAACACGACTTCAGGATGCTTTTCGCCGAGCAGCTTGGCCAGGGCAGTACCCCAGCTGCCGGCGCCGATTACGGCAATTCTCATCAGGGCTTATCTTCCTTCTTTTCCGGCGTTTCCGCCCCGGTGCCGCCGTACTTAACCTTAAGCTCCTGCCCTTTCAGGAGGCGCTCGATATTCGGCCGGTGGCGGACGATGACAAAAAAGGCGGCAACGATGGCAAAATATAGGTATTCCGGCCGTTCACCGAAAAACCAGACCAGCGGCGGGGCGATGAAGGCGCCGACGATCGAACCGAGGGAGACGTACCGGGTAAAGTAGACGATCACCGCCCAGACGATAAAAACGATGGCCGTGACCTTTGGCATGAGGATGGCGATTACCCCGAGGGCGGTGGCTACGCCGCGGCCACCTTTGAAGCCGAGAAACAGCGACCAGTTGTGACCGGCGATGGCGGCGATGCCCCCGGCGAGAGCGGCCGGCGGGGTGCCGGCGATCGCCTGGCCGATGTATACGCCGATGACCCCTTTGGCAATGTCGGTGATGAGCACCCCTAGCGCCGGCCAGGGGCCGAGAATCCGGTAGACGTTGGTGGCGCCGATGTTCTTGCTGCCGAACTGGCGAATGTCGACGCCGCTCATAAGTTTACCGACGATCAGGCCATTGGGAATCGAGCCTACCAGGTAGCTAAGGGCAAAAATCAGCAGGTATTCCACAGTCTCACTCCCCCAAAAATAGGCCCGTATTTTATTGTTCTTCTTTGCGGCCGCGGACAACGAGGTTGAGCGGCGTGCCTTCGAAGCCGAAAGCTTCCCGCAGCTTGTTCTCGAGATAGCGCAGGTAGGAAAAGTGCATGATTTCCGGATCGTTCACAAACAGGACAAAGGTGGGCGGTTTCACGCCGGCCTGGGTCACGTAGAAGATTTTTAGCCGCCTGCCCCGTTCGGAAGGTGGCGGGTTTATGGCGACGGCATCTTCGATGACCTGGTTGATGACGCTGGTGGCAATCCGCATGGCGTGCTGGTCGGCGACGAACTTGATAAGTTCGCTGACCCGGTGGACCCGCTGTTTGGTAAGGGCCGATATGAACAGCACAGGCGCGTACTGCATGAAGGCCAGTTCGCTACGGATGGCTTCGGTATAGCGGAGAGTGGTTTTGCTATCTTTTTCCACGAGGTCCCATTTATTGACGACGATGATGATGCCTTTGCCGGCTTCATGGGCGTAGCCGGCAATTTTTTTGTCCTGCTCGGTGACGCCGTCGACGGCGTCGATCAGCATCAGGACGACATCGGCCCGGTCGACCGCCCTGAGCGAGCGGATGACGCTGTAGCGTTCGACCGGCAGGTCGATCTTGGCCTTGCGCCTGAGGCCAGCGGTGTCGATGAGGATAAATTCGGAGCCGTCCTTGCTGAAATGGATGTCGATGGCATCGCGGGTGGTGCCGGGGATATCGCTGACGATGACCCGCTCTTCGCCAAGCATGGCATTGACCAGCGACGACTTGCCGACATTAGGGCGGCCGATGAAGGCCACCCTAATGGTGTCGGCTTCGTCTTCGGCCGTCGATTCGGCTGGCAGTTCGGCAACTACGGCGTCCAGGAGGTCGCCCAGCCCAAGGGCGTTGGCGGCTGAAATGGCCAGCGGCTCACCCAGTCCGAGGTTGTAAAACTCGTAAATCTCGTTTTCGTCCTTCATGCTGTCGACCTTATTGACGGCCAGCAGGACGGGCTTGCGGGCCTGCCGCAGGAGGGCGGCCACTTCCTGGTCGGCCGAGGTCAGGCCGGTCTTGGCGTCGACCACAAAGACGATGGCGTCGGCTTCGTCCATGGCCAGCTGGGCCTGGTGGCGCATGGCGGTAAGAATTTTGTCGCCGGTCTCGAGCTCGATACCGCCGGTATCGATCATCGTGAATTCGCGGTTCAGCCACTCGGCATCGATGTATATCCGGTCGCGGGTAACCCCGGGGTTGTCCTCAACGATCGATACCCGTTTTTTGGCGATGCGGTTAAATAGTGTCGACTTGCCGACGTTGGGGCGGCCGACGATAGCGACGATGGGTTTGCTCATGCTCACTCACCTTTCACTTGCCTCAGTAGTCGATGCCTTGGCGCGCTTCAACGCCGGCGGCGTAAGGGTGCTTTATGTCCTGCATATCGGTGACGAGGTGGGCGACGGCGATGATCTCGCCAGGGGCGTAACGGCCGGTGAGGATGATTTCCACCGGCCGACGGCGGGCGATAAGGAAGTCGGCGACCGCAGCCGTCTCGAGCAAGCCACAGGCCATGGCGACGTTTATCTCGTCGAGGATGACGATGTCGTACTCGCCGCCGTCGATGAAAGTTTTGGCTTTTTCCCAGCCGGCAGCGGCCAGTTGGCGGTCGAGCGGGTCGGGGTTCTCAAGGTCAACGAAGTCGTTACGGCCGACCTGGATTACTTTAAAACCCGGCAGGCAGGCGGCGGCTTTGACTTCGCCGTAGTCGGCGCACTCTTTCATGAACTGGACCATGAGGACGCGAAAGCCGTGGCCGCAGGCCCGGAAAGCCAGGCCGAGGCTAGCAGTAGTTTTTCCTTTGCCATTGCCGGTATACACCTGGATAAGGCCGAATTCAGCCATGCTCTACCTCCAGTCGGCCAACTGCTGCTTAAGGTCGGTGGCCGAGTAGGCCACCCGGACCGGCGTGGCCAGCCGGTCGGCGATTATCT
>JAEZLU010000151.1 GCA_023415075.1 Bacillota bacterium | reverse complement strand
GGCGTGTATTCGAGGATGAGCTTGTAGGCCTCCTCAATTTTGCCTTCCCGCAGCAGATTGAACCGCTGCTGGGTCGGGATAGAAGCGGTGCAGTTGAATTCGCAGGGAGCGGCGTAGCGGGCGTTCTCCCACTGCGGCACCCGCTGGCGGTTGACGCCGGTGGTCACCAGGCCGATTACCGCCAGCTCGTCAGTGCAGACGTCGCCGAAAATGCCGCCAGGCACCCACTCGGTTGTCCGGTACAGGCGAAGGTCGGTATTGGCTTTCTTGGGCCGTTCGTCGTAGGACAGGGGGACGATCTTGCGCCATTCCTGCCAGACGGTAAGCTGGTCCTTGAGCTCCGGCCGGCCGATGCTGCCGAGGAAATCGTCCATCTTGCCGGCCAGGTAGGCGATATCCTCGTCCTCGAGCGGCATTATCTTGCCGTCCTTCCTGGAAACGCCGCTGGCCTTGCCGCGGAAGTACAAGCGACCGCCGACCATGCCCATGCAGGATCGGTCGCCGAGCACCGATTCGAACTCCTCACTGTCATAGCCGCAAACGACGGCGATGCCGCCTGACATGAACTCGAAGGAAAAGCTGCCGACATTCTTGAGTACCCAGAACTCGGGCGCCGGATACAGCGGGTCGTGCTTCATAAGCGAGCCGGAGCGGGTGCCGGCCCGGCCGCCGATGTAGATGGTGCCGGAAGCGGCGCAGTGGGCGCTAGTGTCGCCGCCGTCGCCCTTAACGACGATTCGGCCGCCGGCATTCAGCCAGCCGACGTCGGCCGAGGCCCCGCCCTCGACGATGATTTCCGTCCCTTCCATGCACATCGAGCCGACGCGCTGGCCGGGATTGGTAACGACGAATTTCAGCGGCTTGCCCTCGGGATGCCAGAGCGGCCCGCCGATATCGTGCTGGCCGGCGGCCTCGACGTAAAACTCGGTCTCGCCCTGGGCAAGGGCTTGGTTGATGGCTTGCAGGAGGTCCTGCGTAGACATCCGGTCGTTGCCTTCAAAGGCTTTAATCCTAAACACTACGCATCCCCCCTAACACGAATAAGGTATGGCCAGCTTGTCGGCGATGGCCTTGTCGGTAGTAACCAGGGCGTCGGAACGGCCAACCGGCAGCGAGCTGTTGCCGATGGGAGCCATCAGCTTGCGCAGTTCGCTGTCGAGGGCCAGCGTATAGTCGACGATGTTCTGGGCGGCTTTGTCGACATCCAGGCGCCGCACCAGGCGCGGATCCTGGGTACAGATGCCGGTTGGACAATGGCCGGTGTTGCAGGCGTTGCAGCGGCCCTCTTCGTTGCCGATACAGCCGCACAACTGGATTAAAAGCTTACCGAGGAAAACGCCGTTGGCGCCGAGGCAGATCATCTTGAAGGCATCGGCCGCAGCGTTGCCGGTCAAGCCGATGCCGCCGCCGCCCCACAGGGGAATCTGGCCCTGACGGCCCTGCTTGACGGCCGCCAGATAGCACTCGCGGACCTTCGACACAACCGGGTGGCCGGTATGATCGAGCGACACCTCGTTGGCGGCGCCGGTGCCTCCCTGGATGCCGTCCAGGAAGAAGCCGCCGCAGATCTTGTACGGGTCGCGCAGCAGGTTGTTGTAAACCGAGACCGAGGTAGCCGAGGCGGCGCACTTGATGGCCACCGGCACCCGGAACTTAAAGGCGGCGTTGAGGGACATGTGCATCTTCTGCACCGACTCCTCGATCGAGTAAAGGCCCTGATGGTTGGGCGGCGAGTTGAGGTCGGCCTTGGGCACGCCGCGGATGGCCTGGATATGCTCGGCAACCTTGGCCGCCGGCAGCAGGCCGCCGTCGCCCGGCTTGGCCCCCTGGCCGATCTTGATGATAATGCCGGCCGGGTCGACCTTCATGTGCGGCATGGCCCGGATGATGCGGTTCCAGCCGAAGTGGCCGGAGGCGATCTGCATTATCATATATTTGAGGTGTTCGGATTTCATCAGCTGGACAGGCATGCCGCCCTCGCCGGACGACATTCTGACAGGCAGATTGCACTTTTCGTTCAGGTAGGCGGTGGCCATCGAAATGGCCTCCCAGGCCCTGGTCGACAGGGCGCCTATCGACATGTCGCTGAAAATGACCGGATAAATCCAGCGGACAGGCGGCGTCCAGTTGGCCAGCTTGATCTCGCCGTTTTCAATGTTGAAGGGCAGCTCGCCCGGCAGCAGCACGCGGCCGAAGGGCGCCAGGATATCGAAGGTGTGGCGCTCGGAGTCGAGCGAGGGGTCAGTCATCTGGGAAATGCGGCCGACGACAATCTTGTCGAGCGTCCTTTCCTTTAAGAGGGCGTGGCGGCCGCCGCGCTTCACGGGACTGCCGCCGCCGCGGCTAACCATGTTAAACCGCTGGTCTTCGTTGCGTACCGGCCGGATGGCCCGATTAGGACAGACCTTCTCGCACATACCGCAGCCGACGCAAGCATTGCCGGCGCCGTTCCGCTGCTTGATGACCGGCACGGCTTTGTGGGTCTGCATGGGCTCAGGCACATGAGCGGTCGAAATGGTGACCGAGCGGCGCTCGGCCGCCGCCTCGATGGCCTTGAAAGAACAGGCGGCCACGCAACTGCCGCACATCGTGCAGCGCTCGTGCGAATACTCGATCTTCCAAGGCAGGTCGTTGAAGGTGACGTCTTGGGTCCGTACTACTGTTTCCACCGCTGCACCTCCAAGTCCGGCGTGATAACGACAATTTCCCGCTCGTTGGGATAAATGTCGGTTTCCGGGTTACGTCCGGGAACGACGGCCTCGACGCCGCAGATCTCGGAGGATATGACCTTAGTGGTGTCGTCGCCGCCGACCACCACCGGCCGCAGTTTCTTCGAGTCGCAGCAGGTGATAAGGCTGCCGTCAGGCAGCATGCCGATAATGGTGTTCGGGCCGTTGATCTCAAGGTGGCCGAGCGACTGGCGGATGAGCGTTAGCTCCTGGCGGTCGGCCCGCTTTTCGATTTCTTCAAACGGCAGCGGCGTAATAACGTGCTTGTAGTACTTGATCGGCCATTTAAGCTGCTGCAGGACATAGTGAAGGGTGTACAGGAAGTTCTGGGAGTCCGATTCGAAGCCTATGTAGCCCCGGTGGAGCGATTTCTGGTATTCTTTGTTCTTGGTGTAGAAGGTGTTCTCGCCGTTGGCGCACAGCGTGTACCCCTGAATAAAGAAGGGGTGGGCGGCGTAGCGGACGATCTCATAGTTGGTGTTCTGGCGGCACTGGACGACGACGTTCTTGGCCATAAGCTCGCCGCTGTCGTCCCATAGCCGGAAATACACGGCAATATCCCGCGGGTCGCCGATTTCCTTGAGGGTCAGGACATCGGGCCAGAAGGAAAAGGCATAACCCTGGTCCTCTTTTTCCAGCAGGGCCCTGAGGGCCAGCCGGGTATCGAGCAGCAGCTCCTGCTTCTGCTCCCAGGACGCGTTCTGGACCTGCTCGGGATAATCGTAGCAGCGGTAGATGTAGTGCGGCATGGCCTTGATATCGAGGCCCGGTTTGCGGTTCAGCTTGGGTACCCACTCGTAGGCCCGCATGAAGTTATGGGCCTCCATATAGTTCTCGACCATCTGGGCACCCTTCTGCGTACAGGCCAGCGACAGCAGCGGTTTGTCCTTGTAACCGGCGAACACGCCGCTCAGGTCCTGCATGACCATGGCAAACCCGGAATTGTCGTGTCCCTCCTGCTGCGGCAGCATCAGCCGCAGGGCCTGCGACGGGTGGAAGGCTACCTTGCTTTTAATAGCCCCAATTCGACACATGACAGCTACCTCTCTCCCATAATTAATGCATAATAGCGGATTGACGCCGACGATTGGCGGCGACGGGTTTTACCCTTTTCTCTAAACCGGTTTGGAGCCGGAAAAAGTATAACCCGGCCAAAGATTCCGGGTTCTCCGGGACCTTCCGCCGGGTCTTTTATACCCACGGTGTAACGCATGTCGCGTCTGTGCCGCTCGGTCCAGGCCGCCGTTGGCGCGGAACCCTAGGCACACTCCCTCTGGACACATGTCCGTTACAGCCGCACCGGGCTGTTAAATTTATTATAAAAACTTACATTTATGCTGTCAATATGCAAATAATAAATAATTTATTCTGATAAATCGTGTATTTTCGGGCCTGGGCGGCGGACATCGCCATCGCGCACTGTATATTTATGCAGATCGTAGTACTCCAACAGCGGCAGGGCAATTTTGCGGGAAGTAGCGAGCAAATCGCGGAGTTGGGCAACAGTCAGCGTAGGACTGGCCGCGAAGTGACGCTGGATAACCTTTGCAATGTTTTGAATTGTTTTTCTGTATACAAGTATTTCCCCGACCCGGACAAGGGCCCCCTGTCGCAGGAGAATATCTTGGGCCGCCCTGGCCTTATCGGCCGGCAGTCCCATTTTTTCGACAATAACAGCTTCGTCGACCCCCGCCAGCCCGGTCTCGGCCAGTGTCGCCTCCGCCTTGACCAAGAGATCCTGCCGCCAGTCGCTGTGCTTGTCGGCGAAGGCCCGCAGGGCGATTTCCGCGCCGCTGGCAGCGATAACCCCTTTTTCCTGCCAGTGCCTTAGCAGAATCTCGAACGCCTTTTCCCTGAGACCGAGCTTCTGACGGACGATTTCCCGGCCGAGGCCGCCCCGGTCGGGCTGGGCCTTGTGATAGTCGCCCACCAGGTCGGTCAGCGCCCGCGTCAGCCCCGCCAGCGTCCCTGCCGCCAAATAATACTCCTCCAGCCGCAGCACATGGCCGGCTGCCATTGCTGCCGCCATCGCCTCGCGCACCAGGCTCTCCCTGGCGTAGCCGGCCGCCCGTAAAAGCTCCTCGACTGTCAGCGGCTGCCCATGGTCGGCCGCGAGACTGGCGACAACCGCCGGCCAGTCTCCGCCGGTCCAGGCGTCGGCCAGCACCGGCCGCTCCGGCCCCAGCCGCCGGCTCTGCCGGCATGGCGCTAGCAGCGTCACTCCGCCCAGAAGGTGCTGGGGCGAATACAGGCGGACGATGCCCCGGTCTCCCAGGCCGCCGGCCAGCGGTCTCTCCAGCAGCAGCCTGGCGAAGCGCGCCGGCTGGTCCTTGTAATAGTAAACCCGCCCGAGCCATTCGCCTGTTCCCAGGTGGAGCCGCAACCGCGTGCCTGCAGCCGCCGGCGCGTCGGCCCGCCAGTCGGCGGCCACGTCCCAGGCGGAACTGACCAGGCCGCGGCCGCTGCTGCTCAGGGCCATGCCCCGCGCCGGCGCCTCGGTGTCGGCCCCCCCCAGATTGATGGCCGCCCGCTGGCCGGCATATATCCTTTCAACCTTGGCCCCGTGCCACTGCAGCCCGCGCACCCGCACCGGCGTTCCGGACGGATACAGCAGCAGACTGTCGCCGGTCGCCACCGAGCCGCCGAGGGCCGAGCCGGTCACCACCGCGCCGTAGCCCTTGACGGAAAACTCGCGGTCGACCCACAGCCGGAACGGGGCCTCGCTGTCGCGGGCCGGCGTCTGCGCGGCTACAGCCGCCAGCGCCTGCCGCAGCTCTGTCAGCCCGGCGCCTGTTACCGCCGACACCCGGCAGCGGGGTGCGGCCGCCAAAAACGTATCAGCCAGGAGAGCGGCGATATCCTCCTCCACCATATCAAGCCACTCAGGCTCGACCTTGTCGCACTTGTTTAGCGCCACCACGCCGGCTTTAACCCCGTACAGCCCGAGCATCGCCAGATGCTCGCGCGTCTGCGGCATGACGCCCTCGTCGGCGGCGATCACCAGCATCACCAGATCGATGCCGCCGGTGCCTGCCAGCATATTCTTCAAAAAGCGCTCATGCCCGGGCACATCGACAATACCGGCGGTGATGCCGTCGGCCAGCGGCAGCGAGGCAAACCCCAGGTCGATCGAAATCCCCCGCGCCTTCTCCTCCTTCAGGCGGTCGGTGTCCGTACCGGTCAGCGCCTTGATGAGCGCGGTCTTGCCGTGGTCGACATGGCCTGCTGTGCCGATTATCACATACTTCATACCGTACCGCCCGCCGCCAGCTCGCTTAAGGCCCCGGCAATCTCGGCCACATCTTCATCGCTCAGGCAGCGTACATCAAAAATCAGGCTGTCGTCCTGAACCCGGGCCACCACCGGCACCGCCCGCAGCCGCAGACCCCGCTCGGCTGCCGCCGTGCTAAGGCCGTCCGGCTGCACCTGCACGCCCCAGCTCGGCAGCTCCACCGCCGGCAACGCTCCGCCGCCGGCTTGCGAAGTAAGCCCTACCTTGACCACCTGCCAGCCGGTGGCTGCCGCTGAGGATTTTGCCAGCCGATCGGCCCTCGCCTCCAGCTCGGCCGGTTCCGCGTTCAGCATGGCCTGCACCGGAATATCCGCCTCCGGCCGGCCAATAGTATAATCGAGCAGCGTCCCTTCGAGGGCCGCCAACGACAATTTGTCGATCCGCACCGCCCGTAGCAGCGGATGCTTCTTCATTCTGTCTAAATACTCCGCTTTGCCGGCGATAATCCCGGCCTGGGCACCGCCAAACAGCTTATCACCGCTGAAGGTGACCACATCCATGCCGGCCGCCAGTCGCTCGCTCACCGGCGGTTCGCGCCAGCCATCGGCCGTCACCGGCAGTAGCGTGCCACTGCCCAGATCCTCGATAAGCGGCAGCTTGTGCCGCCGGGCTAAAGTTGCCAAATCGGCGTCCTCCGGCTGAGCCGTGAACCCGACAATGCGGTAATTGCTTGTATGCACCTTGAGGATGGCGGCCGTGCGCTCACTAATGGCCTGTTCATAATCAGCCAGATGGGTCTTGTTGGTCGTGCCCACCTCCACCAGGATAGCGCCGCTCTGGGACATTACCGCCGGCACCCGAAACGAGCCGCCGATTTCGACGAGCTGACCGCGGCTGACGATAACCTCGCGGCCGGTGGCCAGTGCCGAGAGCACCAGCAGAACGGCGGCGGCGTTGTTATTCACCACCAGGGCCGCCTCGGCACCGACGAGGGCCGCCAGCCGGCCGGCTACGTGGGCGTAGCGGCTTCCCCGCTCGCCGGTGGCCACATCATATTCCAGCGTGCTATAGCCGGCCATAACCGCCGTCACCCGCTGCCGGGCCCTGACACTAAGCGGCGCACGCCCGAGATTGGTATGCAGTACCACGCCGGTGGCATTTACCACCCGCCGGAGGCTGGGGGCGGCCGCTGCCGCCAGCGCAGCGCGGGCCCGCCCCAAAATGGCCGCCGGCGATACGTCAGCCTCCTGCCCTTGCCGCAGGCAGCCCCTTACCTCCTCGACCGCCTGCCGCAAAACCCGCACCAAAAGCTCGTGCGGAAGGCCGGCCAGCTCAGTTTCTGCCGCTGCCGCCAGCAGCCGGTCCACCGGCGGGATATTCCGCAG
>JAEZLU010000124.1 GCA_023415075.1 Bacillota bacterium | reverse complement strand
TGGCCAGGTGTGTCGAGAATGTTGATGCGGTAACCCTGGTAATCGAACTGCAGAACGCTGGAAGTTACCGAAATACCCCGTTGTTTTTCGATTTCCATCCAGTCAGAAACGGCATGCTTTTGGGCTTTACGCGCCTTTACCGAACCGGCCAGATGGATAGCGCCCCCGTAGAGGAGCAGCTTTTCCGTCAGTGTCGTTTTGCCGGCATCCGGGTGGGATATGATTGCGAAAGTGCGGCGAGGGTTGGGGGGGCTAACAGTGTCCATTTTTCCTCCGATTATTTCAGCAGGATGAATTCCTGCTATTCTAGTTGGCGCAAAAATTTATATACTGAAAAATTATACTTGGTTTAGCGGGCAACTGCAAGTTTCGCTATGAAATATGACGGATATAGAGGCTTTAGCAGGATTTTTCCTTTATTTCAAGAAAATAATAAAATCATGCAGACAGAATCCTGCAATTGCAGGGTTCTCATTTTTTTGAGCTGGGGAGTACTAACCTTTGATATTATACATTGCCGAAAAACCCAGTATGGGGGCGGAGATCGCCAAATGCCTGCCCGGACCGATTAGCCGTAGGGACGGATATATCACGACAGGCGCCGGGACGGTTACCTGGGGGTTTGGGCATATCCTCCGCCAGGCCGAACCGGGCGAATATGACGCCAAATATGAAAAATGGCGGATGGAGGACCTGCCTATCATTCCCGCGACCTGGAAACTGCTGGTGGCGGCTTCTTGCCAGAAGCAATTCGGCGTGATTAAGAAGCTGATTGGCGAGGCGACGGAAATAGTCCATGCCGGTGACCCGGACCGCGAGGGGCAGCTTTTGATTGATGAGGTGCTGGAGTATGTTGATAATGACAAACCGGTCAGGCGGATATTACTGAATGCTCTTGACGAGCAAAGCATAAAAAAAGCCATCGACAGTTTGCGCGATAATAAGGAGTTTTATAATCTCAAGCAATCGGCGTTAGCCAGGGCACGGGCCGACTGGCTTATCGGCATGAACCTTTCGCGGGCCTTCACGCTTGCCGCCCGGCGGGCCGGTCACCGGACAACCCTTCCCGTGGGCCGGGTGAAAACGCCGACGCTGGCGCTTGTCGTCAGGCGGGAGCGTGAGATAGAGAGCTTCCGGACAGCGGATTATTTTACAGTCAAGGCCGATTTTCAGCATGCCAACGGTGTTTTTACAGCCTATTGGAAGCCGCGAGACGACCAGGCTGGTCTTGATGCCGAGGGCCGCCTGGCTGATAGTGCCGTTGCCGGGGCCCTGCTCGAAAAGCTGGAGTCTACGCTCGCGGCGGCCGAGATTGTCCAGTGCGAGACCGCGGAGAAACGAGAGGCGCAGCGGCTGCCGCTGTCACTGTCGGCGCTGCAGGTAATGGCCGGGAAGCGGGTTGGCTACGAGCCGCAGCTCGTCCTCGACACGGCCCAGAAGCTATACGAGAAGAAGCTGACAACTTACCCGCGTTCCGATTGTGATTATCTGCCGGAGTCGCAAGTAGCTGACGCCGCCGTCATCCTGGAAAACCTGCGCGGCGGCAAACAGGACGAACTGGCAGCCTGGTCCGGCAAGGCTGATTTAGGTGTAAAGAGCCGGGCCTGGAATGATACAAAGATCACCGCCCATCACGCAATCATCCCCACGGTGGAGAAATGTAAATGGGAAACACTGAGCGAGACTGAACAAAATATATATTTTCTCATTGCGCAGGCCTATGTCGCCCAGTTTTACCCTGTGCATGTCTATAGCCAGACAAGGGTGGGAGTCCGCCATGCCGAGGAGAGTTTTACCGCCAGCGGCCGGATTATCCGCCAGCTTGGCTGGAAGGAACTATACGGTGCGGACACCGAAGAGAAAAAGGACGAGGACGACGGGGTGCTGCCGCCGATGGAAAAAGGCGACAAGGCTGATTTCCTCCAGGCTAAGGCCGAGAAGAAGAATACGCGGCCGCCCGGCCGGTTCACGGCTGCGACACTGCTGGCGGCGATGAAAGAGATCCACAAGTATGTGAATAAGCCTGAGCTGAAAAAACAGCTTAAAGAGGTAAGCGGCATCGGCACTGAGGCGACGCGGGCGACGATTATCAAGGAACTGGTGCAGCGCGGCTTTCTCCGGGAAGAAAAGAAGAAAAAGTATCTTATTCCGACCGAGTCGGCGTATCTGCTGATCGACGCGTTGCCGGAGGAACTGACCTATCCCGATTCCACCGCCCTATGGGAGGCGATATTGCACCGCATGGCCGAGGGGCGCGAAAGCCTCGAGGAATTTCTAACGCAGCAGGCAGAGTTTACTGCCGGCATTTGCGCTATGGCGACCGGCCTTGACATCGTCCCCCAAGGCGACCATCCCTGCCCCCAGTGCGGCAAAGGGGCCCTGCAGCCGCGAAAGGGCAGTAAGGGGAAGTTCTGGGGCTGCTCGCGCTACCCGGTATGCAAGGCGGCTTATGACGATGACAACGGCGAGCCGCAAAAACCTAAGCACGCCTGCCCGCGCTGCAAAGCCGGGGCACTGCAGCTTATAAAAGGCAAAAACGGCGCGTTCTGGGGCTGCACGAAATATCCCGCCTGTCGCGCCACATACAATGACAAGGCGGGCGAGCCGGATATACCGGCGAGGCAAGGGCAGGGGTAAGATAATAGCTATCAGTCAACGGGAAGATACTAGCTTATGGAGAGGAACGTCACGGGGGATGAATTGTGTCGCGATAGATTTCGAGACCGCCAACCGCAGCAGAGCCAGTGCCTGCAGTCTGGCGGCGGTTACGGTGGAAAACGGGCAGATCGTAAATTCGGCTTATTCGCTTATTCGCCCGCCGATACTCCAATTCGATTATTGGAATACCAGGATCCATGGGCTAACGGAGAAAGATGTGGCCGATAAACCGACGTTTGCCGACCTGTGGCCCAGGATACGTCCACACCTTGAAAACAAAGTAGTCATTGCCCATAATGCTGTCTTCGATATCGGCGTCCTCCGGAGTATGCTAGACGAATACGGACTGCCGCATCCGCGTTTTCAGTATGCGTGTACGGTGGATATCGCCAGACGGGTATGGACCGACGTGGAGAACTATAAACTGTCGACGCTGGCCAATCGCTTTGCTATCCAATTTGAGCACCATAACGCCCTGCATGACGCTCGCGCCTGCGCCATGATTGCGCTGGCGGCCCGCGAAACAATGAAGGCGAGAAACTTTAAGCACTTGATGGAAAAACTAAAGGTTGCCGTCAGGGATTTCTAGTAGCGAAAGTGTTGTATTGGAGTGATAAATCATGAGCGATTCATTTGTGGGATTCGGCATTAGCGAGGCGCTTACCAGGGTCCTGAGCAAGGCGGGAATAACCCGGCCGACGGGGATACAGGCCGAAGTAATACCGCTAGCGCTTTTTGGCAAGGATGTTGTCGGACAGTCGGCGACCGGTACAGGCAAGACGCTTGCCTATCTGCTGCCGCTCTTGCAGAAGATCGACGCCGCCAAGAAAGAATCGCAGGCGATTATCCTCGCCCCGACCCACGAACTGGCGATGCAAATATATCACCAGAGTGAAGCGCTGGCAAAAAACGCCGGTTTGCCGGTAACGGCCGCCCCAATCATCGGCCAGGTGAATATAACGCGGCAAGTCGATATGTTGAAGGGAAAACCGCAGATTATTGTCGGTTCGAGTGGCCGGATTCTCGAACTGATCCAGAAGCGGAAAATAAATGCGCAGACGATCAAGACGATCATCATCGATGAGGCGGACAGGCTGCTGGATGATATGAACTGGGCCAGTGTTAAAGCGGTGGTCAAGACGACTATGCGTGACAGGCAAATGCTACTCTTCTCGGCAACGATGGCACCGGCGGCGCTGGAGAGGGCCAAAGAGTTGATGCGCGACCCGGAAGTTATTGCCGTTAAGGGGCAGACCGGTATCCCGGCCGATATTTCCCATATGTACTTTGTGTGCGAGCAGCGTGAAAAAATCGAGGTGCTGCGCAAACTGGCAGCCCACCTTAATGTGGAACAGGCGCTCGTTTTCATCAATCAGAGCGAAGCGATCGAAACAACGGTCATGAAGCTTAGTTATCACGGCCTGGCTGCGGCCGGCATATATGGAACGGCCGTGAAGGCCGATCGCCAAAAAGCGCTGGCAGATTTTCGCAGCGGCAAGGTGCGGCTGCTGGTTGCCTCGGATTTGGCGGCCCGGGGACTGGATATACCCGGGGTGGCCTATGTTTTTAATCTGGAACTGCCGGAAGACCCGCAGATTTATTTACATCGGGTGGGGCGGACAGGCCGGGCCGGCCAAAGCGGCACGGCGATATCGCTAGTTACCCGTAAAGAGACCGAGCTGATTGCTAAATTTGAAAAGGCGCTAAAAATCAAGCTGGCCGCCAAGCAACTGCTGAGGGGTAAGGTCATTGACAGTATGCCGTCGGCGAGGCCTGGGAAACGACCCAGTACGAGGTAAAGGGATTACAGCATGAATTTACTGTCGATAGAAAATTTGGCGAAAAGCTATGGTGAGAGGGTCTTGTTTGCGAATGTCTCCTTCGGTGTCGACGAGGGCGATAAAATCGGTCTTATCGGCGTCAACGGCACCGGTAAATCGACCTTCTTGAAAACCGTTGCCGGGATAGAGCCGGCTGATGCCGGTAAGGTTACGCTGGCAAGCGGCGTACAGGTGGGCTATCTGCCGCAAAACCCGGAGCTGGACGCGGAGTCTACCGTATTGGCGCAGGTGTTCAAAGGCGGCGCGCCGGTAATGCGGCTTATCCGGGAATACGAGCAAACTTTGGAGGCGGTTAGCCTGCAGCCGGCCGATAGCGGGCGGCAAAAACGGTTGATCGATCTTAGCCAGCAAATGGATGCCATGGATGCGTGGCAATTGGAAAGCAGCGCCAAGGCAATTCTGACCAAACTGGGCATCAGTGATTTTACGGCGATTGTCGGTACGCTTTCCGGGGGACAGCGCAAGCGGGTCG
>JAEZLU010000014.1 GCA_023415075.1 Bacillota bacterium | reverse complement strand
ACCACTCAAGGAGAAAATGGCATGAAGACAAGCTCGGACTGGGGCTGGCAGAATGAGGTCAGGCGGGTGGCCAGGGGCATTCGCCGCCGGGTGCTTGAGCACACCATCGGCGCCAACGGCGGCTATGTTAGCCAGGCCTGCTCTGCCGCCGAAATCCTCGCAACCCTCTACGTCAAGACCATGAATCTCGGCCCGGTGGCCGCGCCCATAGTGCCGCCGCCCTTTCAGGGGGTGCCGGGACCGGCCAACCCGAACTATACCACCGGCGCAGCTTTCAATGGGCCGAAGGGGCCGGAATACGACCGGTTCATACTGTCGCCGTCCCAGTACGCCCTTGTACTGTATGCGGCCCTGGTGGAGGTCGGCCGCATGGCACCCGAAGGTATGGCCCTGTTCAACCGGGACGGCAGCACGGTCGAGATGATCGGCGCCGAGCATTCGCCGGGGATGGAGGTCATGTCCGGTTCGCTGGGTCAGGGGCTCAGCCAGGCGGCAGGCATCGCCATGGCCCGCAGGCTGAAAGGTGAGACGGGGCGGGTCTGGGTTTTCATGTCGGACGGCGAATTCCAGTCCGGCCAGAATTGGGAGGCCATGCAGGCCATGGCCCACCATAAGATAAACAACATCGCCATTGTCGTCGATGTGAACGGACAGCAGTGCGACGGCGAAGTGTGCTCAGTAATGACCATTGAACCTTTCGATAAGCGCCTGGAGGCCTTCGGCGCCGAGGTCCACCGGGTAGAGGGCCACAATATCGAGGCGCTGGCCGGACTGGCGACAATACGGCCGGCCGACCGCCCGCTGGTCATCCTGGCGGCCACCGATCCCTGCCGCGGCCTGCCGCTACTGAAAACGCGGGCTCCCAAGCTCCATTACCTCAGGTTCGCCAGCGAAGAAGAAAAGAGGCAGTATGCGGCTGCCTTGCAGGAAATGTGAGGCTAGCGAGTTGACATGGAAATATTGACGAAGGTTCATTGGCGCAATCTAGTCGCGTGGGCCAAAGCGAAGCCGGAAACCGTCGTGCTTTCGGCCGACCTGACCGGCTCGGTGGAGGTCGATCTTTTCCGCGATACCTACCCCCAGCGGTTCTTCTCGATGGGCATCGCCGAGCAGAATATGCTTAGCTTTGCCGGCGGCCTGGCGCGGGAAGGGTTTATCCCGCTGGTCCATACCTTTGCCGTATTCATTTACCGGCGGGCTTTCGACCAGGTGGCGGTATCGGTATCCTATCCCAACCTGCCGGTCAAACTGTTCGGCTTCCTGCCGGGAATAACCACCCCGGGCGGCGCTACCCACCAGGCTATCGAGGACATTGCCGTTATGCGGGCCCTGCCGAATATGACGATACTCGAATGCGGCGACGCCACCGATGTCGAGAGTGTTCTCGACGTGGCCTACGCCGTGCCCGGCCCGGTCTATGTGCGCATGCTGCGCGGCGAGGTGCCCCGCCTGTTCAGCCGTTCCCAGCCCATGCGTTTCGGCAGGGCGCGGCAGGTGAGCGAGGGCGACGATATCCTGCTGCTCACGAGCGGCATTTGCACCGAGGAGGCCATGCGGGCCGCCCAGGCTCTCAAGCAGCGGGGCGTGGCCCTCCACCACCTGCATGTCACCACCCTGAAACCCTTCGACGATCCGGCGGTGGTGGCGGCGATCGCCAAAACCCGTTATGGCGTCGTTACGATGGAAAACCATTCGGTGATCGGCGGTCTGGGCAGCATCGTCGCCGAGACAATCGCCGAACATGGCCTCGGGAAAAAACTTGTTCGTATCGGCCTCAAGGATATCTATGCCCACGGGGCCAGCCGACCCTACCTGATGAAGGAATACGAAATCGATGCCACTGCCCTCGTGCGGGCCATCGAGGGCCTGATGAACCGTAAGTTCCATATAACCGAGGCCGAATTGGCGGCGGTCCATCTGGCGGCTGTCCACAGCGCCGCCAAGGAGGAGGCTTTATGAGGCTGTCCGGCGAGCGCTTTGCCGTCGTTTACCGGCTTACCGGCGATCAAGCCGGCGCCCTGGCCAAAGCCGAGGACATCTGCCTGGAGCAGACGGTCGAGTTCCCGGCCGAGCTTGTGCCGGCAGGCTTCATAAAGAACGAGGTTCTCGGCCGCATCGAGGAATTCAGCACCGCCGGCGGGGGCGCCTATCTGGCGACGATAAGCTATGCGACGGAAACGGCGGCCGGCGAACTGACCCAGTTGCTTAATGTGATATTCGGCAATATCAGCATAAAGCCGGGCATCCGCGTGGAAAGCCTGCGGCTGCCGGCCTCTTTGCTGGACTGCTTTCGTGGCCCGCGCTTCGGCCGGGCTGGCCTCCGCCGCCTGCTGAAGGCACCGCAGCGGCCGCTGCTGGCGACGGCCCTCAAGCCTATGGGCCTGTCGGCCGACGAGCTTGCCGAGCTTGCCTATAAATGCGCCCTTGGCGGCATCGACATCATCAAGGACGATCACGGGCTCACCGACCAGTGCTTCGCGCCCTTCGCCAAACGGGTGAAAGCCTGTGCGGCGGCAGTTGCCAGAGCCAATCGCGAGACAGGCGGCGCAAGCGTCTATGTAGCAAACGTTACCGCCGGGCCGCGGGATATTTTTCGGCGGGCGGCCCTGGCTAAGGAATACGGCGCCGGCGGCCTGTTGGTGGCGCCGGCCCTGGTTGGTCTGGATACCATGCGGGCCCTGGCCGACGATGACGCTTTGGGTCTGCCGGTCATCAGTCACCCGGCCTTTCAGGGCAGCTATGTCATCGGCGGCGACGGGCTGTCGCATTATGCGCTATACGGGCAGATTGCCCGCCTGGCGGGGGCGGATGCCACCATATACCCGAATTTCGGCGGCCGCTTTTCATTCAGCAAGGCGGAGTGCAGCAGCATCGTCGACGGCACGGCGGCGCCCATGGAGAACGTCAGGCCGATTTTTCCCTGCCCGGGCGGCGGCATGAGCCTTGAACGCGTGCCGGAGCTGCTGGCGGTTTACGGGTGTGATGTCATATTCCTGATTGGCGGCGGCCTGTTCAAGCACGGACCCGATCTGGTGGCGAACTGCCGCTACTTCCGCGGCCTGGTGTCCG
>JAEZLU010000094.1 GCA_023415075.1 Bacillota bacterium | reverse complement strand
AAAAAACTTAGAAATCGGCCGACGAAATGCCCGGTGCCGTGGCCGACAAAATCAACCAGAATATGTTTATTTTCGCCGCTTGGCCAGGGGGCGGTAAATTACTTGCTAAGGCCGCAACTAAGCCATTTTAAAAGGAGGATTTTGTCCCCCCGCGGTGAATATTACTTATAATTTTTGATAGAATCAGGCGGAGGGATCTCTAATGGGAGAAGCGGGGAGACAATTGTCGGACGTTGATTTGGCTTATCAGGTTTTGGCAGAAAATGGAACGCCCCTATACTTCCGGGATCTGATCAGCAAAGTGCTTGAAACCAAAGGCCGGCCGGTTCATTCCCAAGCCCATGCCATGGCCGAAATCCACACCCAGATCAATATGGACAGCCGGTTTGTCCATATGGGCAGAGGCACATGGGGCTTGACCGAATGGGTTCCCCAGCGCGGCGGTAAAGTAATTGAAGAAACAGCCGCCACTGTGTCGAGCGATGCCAGCTTGCGGCGGGAAAAATTGCTGGCCGAGATCCAACAGGATTATCCGGCGGCTGTTCAGGACGCGGAAGAGAGCGAGTAAGCGGCGTATACGATAAAGGCCATGCTTGAGATAATACAGCATAAGGCCTAGTTGTAGGAGGAAAGTTTATGGCAAAATTCATCTTTGTAACAGGAGGGGTTGTATCTTCGCTAGGCAAAGGTATTACCGCCGCCTCTTTGGGCCGCTTGCTAAAAAATCGTGGTTATAAAGTCACCATCCAGAAATTCGACCCTTATATCAACGTCGACCCCGGCACCATGAGTCCCTATCAGCATGGTGAGGTTTTCGTCACCGAGGATGGCGGCGAGACCGACCTCGACCTCGGTCACTACGAACGTTTCATCGACATAAAGTTGACTAAGAGCTCCAACGTTACCGCCGGCAAAATTTACTGGTCGGTCATCAGCAAAGAGCGCAAGGGCGACTATCTGGGCAGCACCGTCCAGGTAATCCCCCACATCACCAACGAAATCAAGGAGCGCCTCTATCGGATTGCCAAGGAAGACAATGCCGATTTTGTCATTGCCGAGATCGGCGGCACGGTGGGCGACATCGAGAGCCTGCCCTTCCTCGAAGCCATCCGCCAGGTGCGAAAAGAAGTAGGCCGCGACGACGTGGTCTACATACATGTTACCCTCATTCCTTACATCGCCGCCGCCGGCGAGCTCAAAACCAAGCCAACCCAGCACTCGGTCAAGGAGCTGCGGAGCATCGGTATCCATCCCGATGTCATCGTCTGCCGGACCGAGCACGAGATTTCCCCCGAAATGCGTGATAAACTGGCCCTGTTTTGCGACATCGACGTAAAAGCCGTTATCCAGAACAAGAATGTCGCCAGCATCTATCAGGTCCCGCTGATGCTTGAAGAAGAGGGCCTTGACAAGATAGTGCTCGAGAAGCTCAACCTGAAGAACGGCCGGCCGGATATGAGCGAGTGGCAGGCCATGGTGGAAAAGATTCTTCACCCGCAGTCCGCGGTCACGATCGCCATTGTCGGCAAGTACGTGGCCCTACAGGACGCTTACATGAGCGTTTCCGAAGCTCTGCGCCACGCCGGTATCGCCAACGATGCCGCCATTCAGATCAAATGGGTAAATGCCGAGGAGATTGAGCCGGCCAATGTCGATCTGGCGGCCTGCTTCGAGGGCGTCGACGGCATTCTGGTGCCCGGCGGCTTCGGCGACCGGGGCATCGAGGGCAAGATCAAGGCCATCCGTTATGCCCGTGAGAATAAGATTCCTTTCTTTGGCCTGTGTCTGGGCATGCAGTGCGCGGTAATCGAGTTTGCCCGCAATGTCTGCGGCATGGCCGACGCCAACAGCACCGAGTTCAATCCCCAGACCGGCTATCCGGTCATCGATCTGATGCCCGAGCAGGTGGAGATAGAAGAAAAGGGCGGTACCATGCGGCTGGGAGTCTACCCCTGCAAGGTCATGGAAGGCACCTTTACGTACGCGGCCTATCAGGACGAGATCATCTACGAGCGTCACCGCCACCGCTTCGAGTTCAACAACGCCTTCCGCCAGCCCCTCGGCGACGCCGGCCTGGTGATCGGCGGTACCCTGCCGAGCGGCCGACTGATTGAGATAGTCGAAATAAAAGACCATCCCTGGTTCGTCGGCACTCAGTTCCACCCCGAGTTCAAGTCGCGGCCGACCAATCCCCACCCGCTGTTCCGCGATTTCGTCAAGGCAGCCCTCGCGAAAAAGAACGGACGGTAGCCGGCGCATAGCCGGCCGCCCCCCCTCATATACTGTCTCTATAAACATGCTGTTGGTGAACCAACAGCCTCTTTTTTATCCGATAGCCGAAAGGTGGGAATGCCATGTTCAAGCGATCGGTAATCCTGTTGCTGGCAGTGGTCGTGTTCGTATCGCTGGCGGCGGTAGCCTTTTTGGTGCCGGCCATCAAGGAGCGACAGCTGGCCGGCGAGAAGAACAAAGTGGCAGTCATCTACGTCGAAGGGGTTATCATGGGTGGCCGCGGACAGGGCAGCCTGCTGGCCGAGGCCGGCGGCACCGACGCTCTCATCCGCCAGCTTCACCAGGCCCGCGACGACGCAAGCGTCAAGGCGATCGTTCTGCGGATTAACAGCCCGGGCGGCAGCGCCCCGGCCGCCCAGGAGGTGGGCAGCGAGATCGGGAAGCTGCGGGCCGGCGGCAAGATCGTGGTGGCGTCGATGGGCGACGTGGCCGCCTCCGGCGGCTACTGGCTGGCGGCGGTGACCGATAAGATTTACGCCAACCCGGCGACCCTCACCGGTAGCATCGGCGTGTATATCCCGTATTCGAACTGGCAGGAGCTTTACAATAAGATCGGCATCAAGCCGGAGAAGATCAAGAGCGGGCCCCACAAGGATATCCTGTCGCCCGACCGGCCGATGACGGCCGAAGAGCGGACGATAATCCAGGCAATGGTCGATGAACTGTACGGCCAGTTCGTGACCGTAGTGGCCGAGGGCCGGAAGCTCGAGCCGGCAAGGGTGCGCCAGCTGGCCGACGGCCGGATTTACACCGGCAGCCAGGCCAAGGAATTAGGCCTGGTGGATGAGCTAGGGACGCTGTACGACGCCATCGACGGGGCGGCCGTTCTGGCCGGCATACCCGGCAAACCGATCCTGGTGGAATACGGCAAGTCGACTCCTTGGTCGCTGCTGTTCGGCTCGGGCAGCTCGATCAATCTTGAACAGCTGTTTTTCCGGCAGGTCAGGCAGGAGCTGCCGATAACCGCACCGCTGGCGATACCGGCGGGATGGTAGGTGACAGGCGATGATGCGACTGGGACCGTTTCTGGAAAATCTCTATGACGTAATTTTTCAGCCGGCGACGGCGATGCGGCAGATTGCCGCCGGGCGCCTGGCCGGCCAGGGGCTGGCGGCCTTTTTGGTCAGCGTGCTGATTCCGGCCGGGGCGGCGTACTTCGTCCTCCAGGCGGTGGGGCTGGCCAAGGTTTTTCCGCTGATGTTGCTGTTACACATTGTCGGTCGTCTGGTGGTATGGTTTATTGGCGCTGCCGTTCTCCAGCTAATCGCCGAGTTGTACGGCGGCAAGGGCACGGCCCTAGGGTTGTTCGCCGCTATCGGCTTTGCTCATTTGCCCTGGATTTTTGCCGTGCCGCTGTGGGTGCTGGCTATTTTGCTGCCGGCGGGGTTGGCGGTTATGACCTTTGCCGTGAGCATTGTTATCGTTATTTCCTGGATGCTTGTCCTTATCGTCCTGGCGATTAAAGGCTCAAGTGGTCTGAGCACCGCCCGGGCGGTGCTGGTGCTGGCCACGCCTCTGCTCACCATGGTGGCCGCCGGCGCCGTGCTGGTAATTTTCATCGGGGCGGCCTTCTGGCCGGGATGGCTGGGATTATGAGGACAGGTCGCTGGCTAGTCTTTATTACGGTGGCGGTCCTTTTAGCCGGCTGCGGCTTCCGGCCGCAGGCGCCGGTGGCCGGCCTCGCGCCGCAGCCGCCTGAGGCTCTGGCGGCCTGGGGCGGGCCGGCAAGCGTAACCGCCAGGGGTGATGGCAACAGTTACCGCGTCGTCAAGGGGCCGTCGCTGGCGGCCGAGGCCGCTCTCGAACTGGCGGCCGGCGGTCAGGGCGGCCTGGAATACTGGCGTGAGGCGGCGGCCGGACCGGATCTGGTTGTCCGCGGCCGGCTGCTTTTTTTATCGACCCAGGGGACCGGTCGGGTGAAGGTGGCTGCCCTTGACACTGCCGGCCGAGAGTTGGCGAGTGTGGGCTGGGTGTATACCGGACCGCTGCCGGCCGGCGACGGCCGCACGAAGTGGCTGGACGCCCGCTATACCGCCAATTATGTGGGTGATTGGCTTAATTTCAACGAGAATGTCGCCGCCGCTTTCGCGGCTCAACTGTCCGGGCTCGCCGGGGCACCGGCCCGCTACCGGCTCAGCGTCGAGGTCGGCCAGGGCCAGCATGCGCTTATTACTACCTGGAATCTGGGGACCGATTATGCCAGGGCTGTTAGCCTGTCGCTGCCGACGGCGCGGCTGACGGCGGCCCTCGGGGAAACGGTGCGGCTCACGGCCGAGGTTGAGAATGCCAGCGGCCGGCCGCTGGCCGATGTGGTCGTTGAGCTGGTGGAACCTTACGGCTACGGCCTGGTGGCCGCCAGCGACCGGGTTCAGGCGGTCGGCGGCCTGGCGCCTGGCGAAAAGCGCCGTCTTGTCTGGCAAGTCAAGGCCCAGCGGCCGGACGCCGTCAACCTGGGCCGGCCCTGGCCGCTGGCTTTCGCGGTAAACGGGGCTACCCTGCCGGTTAAGGCGACGGTGGCGGTGAGCGACCCCCGCCCCGGACGGGTTTTCTATGTAATGACCGAGGACCTAGAGGCCATCGATGCCGCCGGCTATGCGGTTGCCTGGGGCAACGCCGACGGCTGGTTGCAGCCTGAGGAGCTGGTGACTCAGATGGTGGCCAAGGCTGAGAAGGCCAATGCCATCGCCGCCAAGTACGGGGCCAAATGGACCCACTATATCGCCTGGCCGTTGGTGCGGGCCGCCGAGTGGGCCGCCGGACAGTCGGCCAGCGGACTTTGGCCGGCGGCGGCGGCGGCCATCAAACGGTCGGTGCGCGAGCAGGCGGCCGGCGGCCACGAGTATGCCCTTCATCTG
>JAEZLU010000062.1 GCA_023415075.1 Bacillota bacterium | reverse complement strand
GCAGACAGAAAGGGTTAGGATTATAGATGAACGCAAATTCGGCCATCAAGGTACTTGTTGTCGACGATTCAGCTTTTATGCGCAAGATCTTGTCCGATCTGTTCGCCGCCGAGGCCGATTTCGAGGTCGTCGATGTCGCCCGCAATGGCCGGGACGCGATTGATAAGATCAAGCGCCTGCGGCCGGATGTAGTTACAATGGATGTCGAGATGCCGGTGCTTGACGGCATCAGCGCTCTCGAGATCATCATGAAGGAGGCGCCGACGCGGGTCGTCATGGTGAGCAGCCTGACCCGCGAGGGAGCTGACGCCACTATCAGGGCGCTGGAGAAGGGGGCCGTCGATTTCGTCGCCAAGACGGCCGGGCCGATTTCCAGCATTGAGTATATTCGGACCGAGATTCTCAGCAAGTGCCGCGCGGCCGCCAAGGCCAACGTTAGGCAACTGGTGAAGCCGGCGACTCCGCCGCCGCCGCCGACCGATTATAAACCGCCGGTCTTCGTCCCCGGCGTCAACGAGCAGCTTGTGGCCATCGGCACTTCTACCGGCGGTCCACGGGCCCTGCAGGAGATTTTGACCCGCCTGCCCGGAAACCTGCCGTGTCCGCTGGTTATCGTCCAGCATATGCCGCCAGGCTTCACCCGCTCTTTATCCGAGCGACTTAATACTTTATCCGCCCTCACCGTCAAGGAGGCCCAAACGGGCGACGTTTTGACGCCGGGGCTTGCCGTTGTAGCTCCCGGCGATTATCACCTGACGCTGGAGCGTGAAGGCACCAGGACGGTGGTGAGACTCAGTCAGGAGCCGCCGATCGGCGGCCACCGGCCATCGGTCGATCCGATGATGGAGTCGGTGGCCAGAATATACGGGCCAAAGGCCATCGGCGTGATTTTGACCGGTATGGGCCATGATGGCTCCCTGGGCATGAAGGCTATCAAAAGCCATCAGGGGTATACCATCGCCGAGGATGGATCAACTACCGTCGTAAACGGAATGCCGAAATCAGCTATCGAACTAGGAGTTGTAGACAAAGTGGTGCCACTGCCGGCCATCGCCGGCGAGATAGTCCGACAACTGCAGAGCAAACACGGAGGTGTGTAGAATGGAAGTCAACCAATATATGGGGATGTTTCTCGAAGAATCGCGGGAGCATTTGCAGGCTCTGAACCGCTGTCTTCTCGATCTGGAGAATGACCCCCGCAATCTGTCGCTGTTAGATGAGATCTTTCGCAGTGCCCATACTATCAAGGGCATGTCGGCCACGATGGGTTTTACGGCGATTGCCGAGCTCACCCATGAGATGGAAAATGTCCTCGATCTCCTGCGCAAAGGTCAGTTGTCGGCCAATCCGACTATTGTCGACACCCTCTTTAAATGCCTCGATACGCTGGAGCAGCTTGTGGAGAGCGTGGCCACAAATACCGAGTCATCGGTTGATACCAAAGGACTGGTGGCAACGCTGACCGCCCTGGCCACCGGCCAGGCTCCCGCTCAGCCGGCAGTGGCTGCCGCCGAGGCGGGGACGGCTGTGAGCGCCTCAGGTTTGGTATTGTCGGACTCGGAGGCCAAGGTGGTCGACGCCGCCAACCGCCAGGGACTGCGGGCTTACGAGGTCGAGATCACCCTGCGCGAGGGCTGCCTCTTGAAGTCGGCCCGCGCCTATATGGTTATGAACGCCCTCGACCAAATGGGCGACGTCATCAAGAGCGTGCCGCCGGCCGAAGATCTTGAGAAGGAGAATTTCGCCTACAGTTTCAGTGTGGTGATTGTCGGCGATGTAGAGCCGGAAAGAATCGAACAGTCGCTGCTGTCGATTTCCGAGGTCGAGAAGGTCACGGTTATGGCGGTGACCAAGGGCGAGGCCGCGCCGGCCGCCATTGAGGCTGCTGACACGTCGGCGGCCAAGTCGGCGGTGGAAGTCGCTGCGACTGCGGCCGCCACCGCCCTGGCCAGGAGCGAGGGTCCGGCAGCGGCCGACGCTCCGCCGACCGCCGTTCATGTGGACAAGAAGCTGAAAAGCGGCCAGTCGGTGCGGGTCGATATCGATAAGCTCGATACGCTCCTCAATCTGGTGGGTGAGCTTGTCATCAATAAGACCCGTCTCGAACAGATCGGCCTCAGCCACCGGCTGACCGACCTGACCGAGACGATCGAACAGATGGACCGGGTAACGACCGACTTGCAGGCCGTCGTCATGAAGGTGAGGATGGTGCCGGTCGGCCAGGTCTTCAACCGCTTCCCCCGCATGGTCCGCGATTTGTCGCGCGACCTTAACAAAGAAGTCAATCTTATCATCCAGGGTGAGGAAACCGAGCTCGACCGGACGGTTATCGACGAGATCGGCGACCCGCTGGTGCATCTTTTGCGCAACGCGATCGACCATGGCATCGAAAGCCCGGCCGAGCGTCAGGCCAAAGGCAAGAATCCGGTTGGCGAGATTCGCCTGATCGCCCGCCACGAGGGCAACAATGTGATCATCATGGTCGAGGACGACGGCGCCGGCGTCAATCCGGATATTGTCAAGCAGAAAGCGCTTGAGAAAGGCCTGATCACTCAGGCCGAGGCCGAGAAGATGGATGCGGCCGAAGCTGTCCGCCTGCTGTTCGTGCCCGGTTTTTCGACCGCCAGGGTGGTCACCGACGTATCCGGCCGCGGTGTGGGCATGGATGCGGTGAAAACGAAAATCGAGTCGCTGGGCGGCATGGTCGATATTGAAACCAAGGTCAACGAAGGCTCGAAGTTCAAGATTCGCCTGCCGCTGACGCTGGCCATCATCCAGGCGCTCCTGGTCGATGTAGGCGAGGAGATTTACGCCGTTCCGCTCGGATCTATCGACAGTACGATTAATATTACGCCAGGGGATATCAAGACCATTCAGAGCCAGGAGGTTATCCTCCTTCGCGGCCAGATTATCCCGATCATCCGCCTGAACAAGCTTTTGGGAACGGCCGCCGCCGCCGGCGACAGCCAGGAAGAGCTTTATGTGGTCATCGTCCATATGGGCGACCAGAAGGCCGGGGTGATCGTCGATACGCTGATCGGTCAGCAGGAGATCGTCATTAAATCGCTCGGCAAACTGTTGGCAGGCATCAAGGTTCTGGCCGGGGCCACCATACTCGGCGACGGCAAGGTTGCCCTTATTCTCGACGTCGGGTCATTAATGCAGTAGGGGGTTAGAGAAATGGCCGAGAATGAATTCATCGACAACGAAATTCAGCTTGTCGTTTTTAAGCTGGGGCGTGAGGAGTACGGAGTAAGCATCCTCCAGGTACAGGAGATCAAACGGATGATGGATATCACCCGCGTACCTCATTCGCCGGATTATATCAAAGGTGTGATAAACTTGCGCGGCAGCGTGCTGCCGGTGATTGACCTGAAGAAACGCCTGGATTTGCCGCCGGCCGATTATAACGACGACACCAGGATTATTATCGTCAAGGTGGAGGAGCTGGTTGTCGGCCTGATTGTCGACGCGGTGTCCGAGGTCAGCACGATCGCCAGCGACAATATCGAGCCGCCGACTTCGGTGACCACCGGCGCCAGCGCCCAGTACATCCAGGGCGTGGGCAAGCAGGATGACAAGCTTTTAATCCTGCTGAATCTGCCGGCCATCGTTGGCTCGGCTGCCGAGGCCGGGAAGGCCGGCTGAGGGCCGATATTTTGACCGAACGAGGTGGAAGGTTTGTCTGAGGATGTCTTGAATTTATCGCCGCTCCAATTGGATGCTCTGCGCGAAGTGGGTAATGTCGGCGCCGGTAACGCGGCAACGGCCTTGTCCCAGATAATCAACAGCAAAATTGATATGACGGTGCCCCAGGTGGCTATTTTGCCGCTGGGCGATGTGCCTGATGTCGTCGGCGGCCCCGACGCCATGGTGGCCGGCGTTTATCTGAGGGTCTTCGGCCCGGCGCCGGGAAGTATTCTTTTCCTGTTACCGCGGGACAGCGCTTTTTACCTTGTCGATATGCTGATGGGCCGGGAACGCGGCTATACCCAGCATCTTGATTCGATGGACGAGTCGGCGCTTTTGGAGATCGGCAATATTTTGGCCGGCTCGTATCTTAACGCCCTGTCTTTTTTTACCAAGTTCACGATGCTGCCGTCGATCCCCGCTCTGGCAATAGATATGGCCGGCGCCATTCTGAGCGTTATTTTGATTCAGCTTGGCCAGATGGGCGATCATGCTCTGGTTATCGAAACCGAGTTTACTTCCGAGGGTGACGGCGTTAAAGGCCACTTTTTCCTTATCCCCGATCCCGGGTCGCTGGGAACAATTCTCACGGCAATAGGGGTGACGGAATAATGGCTGAATTGATCAAGGTTGGCATGGCCGATTATAAAGTCGGCCGCAACCCTGCCAGTATTATTAGCTACGGCCTTGGCTCCTGCGTGGGCATCGCCTTGTATGACCCGATGTCGAAGGTGGGCGGACTCGCGCATATTATGCTGCCTGACAGCACGCAAGCCCGTTCATCGGAGAACCCGGCCAAGTTTGCCGATACTTGTCTGCCGCTCATGCTGGAGGATATTATCAAGCTGGGCGGGGTGAAAAGCCGCCTGTGGGTCAAAATCGCCGGCGGCGCCCAGATGTTCACTTTCGCCAACGTGACCGATGTCATGCGGGTGGGTGAACGCAACAGCGAGGCCGTAAGGGCCATTTTGAAGAAGCTCGACCTGAAAATGATTGCCGAGGATTGCGGCGGCAATTATGGACGCACGGTAGAGCTTAAGCTGGAGAACGGTGTTTTCCGCATCAAGACGATTGATAAAGGCGAAAAAGAGTTGTAATAGGAGGTGAGGCAATATGTTGAAGCTGCGCTTGGCTTTGGGCCTGGCTTTGCTTGTTGCCATTCTCACCGCGACTGTGGGTCTGGTGCAGGGCATCAGGCCGCTGACTGTTCTCTACCGCACTTTTATTTCATTGGTTGTTTTCGCGGTTGGCGGTTATCTCCTCGGCGGTCTGGTCGAATCCCGGGTTACCAGTTGGCTGGCCAGTCTTAAGCCGAAGGGGCAAAAAGTCGATATTATCAGTAAGGAAGATTATTTGGATAATGACGAACTTCTGAGCCCCTCTCATGCTGCCGCTCCTTTCAGCCCCTTAATTCCCGACGATTTCGACCGAATCACTACCAAGGATTAGCGCGTAGGGATGGAGGGTGCCTGTGTCGATGGACTCAGAAGGTAACCGCACTTCAGCCGTTCAGACTATGTGGGCCGAGTACCGCGATTCTCGTCAACCGGCAATCCGCGAAAAGCTTATCGAGAATTATCTGCCGCTGGTCAAGCTGGTGGCAGGCCGTATCGCTATCGGCCTGCCGCAGTATGTCGAGAAAGATGATCTTGTGAGCAACGGTTTCTTCGGTCTACTGGAAGCGATTGACCGCTATGATTTGTCCCGCGGCGTGAAGTTCGAGACTTACGCCGTGGCCCGCATCCGCGGGGCGATGCTGGATTCGCTGCGGGCCCAGGACTGGATTCCGGCAACCGTCCGCCAGAAAGCCCGCCAGTACGAGAACGCCCTGTCCGAGCTCGAACATAGCCTGGGACGGTCGGCCAACGACGACGAGATCGCCGAGGCCCTGAATATGTCGGTGCCGCAGCTGCACACGCTGCTGAACACGCTGAACGGCTGCACGCTTGTGCCCCTTGAGGATTATATAAAGGCCGAGGCGCCAGCTTCGCATGCGCCCAATCCTTCGCAGTTCCTGGAGGACGCGGAACTCAAGGATACATTGGCCAAGGCTATCGACCGGCTTTCGGAAAAGGAACGGCTGGTGATTAGCCTGTACTATTATGAAGGCCTTACTTTAAAGGAGATAAGCCTCATTCTGAAGCTTACCGAGGCGCGCATATCCCAGCTTCACACCAAGGCGATCTTCCGACTGCGCGGCGCTCTCTCCCGCATAAAGTCTAGCCTGTTATAAGCCTCGAGATATAAAATGAGGTGATGTGAATGGATGAAATGCAAAATGCTAATGCCAATACGGGCGGGGCTTCGGCTGTCGACGGCACGTTTAAGATCGTCCAGAATGAGGACGGGGTGTATTTGACCGTTACGCCGCCGAAGGGCGAGGGTAATCCGGTGCGGGAGCCCCAGGTTATGAACGAGCTCCAAAACCGCGATATCCGGGAGCCTAATTTCTCGCTGGTTATGCGGACCGTCAAGGATGCCACCGGGGTGCCGGTAAAGATCGCCGAACAGACGACCGCCGTACCGGAACCGGAGATTCAGGTGCTGGTCGAGCGCGACCGGATGGCCGCGAATTTGACGATTACCAGGCCCAAGGGCAGCCGGCCGCTGACTTTGGATGAGGTGTTGGCCAAGATTCACAGCGCCGGCGTTGTTCAGGGCATCGATATGGAGGCGGTGAAGCGGGCCTTTGACCGGCCGGGGACGCCGGTGACCTGCGCCCGCGGCGACGCGCCAGTGAACGGCAATGATGCCGAGATTCGCTATCATGTCAATATCGATAATAAAGGCCGGCCGGTAGAGCTTGAGGATGGCCGGGTGGATTTTAAGGATTTGAATTTATTTACGGTTGTCAACGAGGGCGATCTCCTGGCGGAGAAAATTCCGCCGACCCAGGGGGTTGTCGGCGTGGATGTCCTCGGCCAGCCGCTTTTGCCCAAGCCGGGCAAGGATATGTCCATGCCGCTCGGCAAGAATGTCCATGCCGGGGAAAATAAAGTTTATGCGACAATTGCCGGCCAGTTCCAACTGGGCAACGGCAAAATCCATGTTTCCCCGGTTATCGAGATCAAGGGCGACGTCGATTTGTCGACAGGTAATATCGAGTTTGTCGGCAATGTGGTTATCCGCGGCTCGGTCCAGACCGGCTTCACGGTCAAGGCCGACGGTAACGTCGAAATCGCCGGCTCGGTCTGCGGCGGCACGGTAGAAGGCCGCAACGTGGTTATCCGCATGGGCATCCAGGGCATGCAGCGGGGCTACGTGAAGGCCAAAGAGAATCTCACAACCAAGTTTATCGAAAATGCCACCGTTTCGGCCGAGGGCGATGTGATGGTCAGCGATGTCATCCTCCACAGCAGCGTGAGCGCCGGCAAAAGGGTGGTCGTCGAGGGCAAACGCGGGTTTATCGCCGGCGGCCACGTGATCGCCGCCGAGGAAATCCGGGCCAAGACGGTGGGCACCCATCTGGCGGTGGCTACCGACCTGGAGGTTGGGGTCAATCCGGCAATCCGGGCCGAGTATCAGGAGCTTCGCCGCGAGGTGCGCAAACAGGAGGCTTCCCTCGATCAGGCCCAGAAGGCCCTCAATGTGCTGAAAGCAATCAGCCCCAGTGATTTGTCGCCCGAAAAACGGGAGATGCTGCTTAAGCTCACCAAGGCTCAGTTTCAGATGGCCGGCCAGGTAGAGGCCATGCGCCGGCGGGTGAGCGAGATCGAGCTGTTGTTCGAGGAAATGCGCTATGGCCGGATCCGTGTATCGGAGACGGTTTTCCCGGGGGTTAAGATCGTTATTGGCACACTGGTCAAGCCGATTCGCGAGAATCTTAAGTATGCGTCGTTTTACAGCGATGAAGGCGAGATAAAGGTCGGTTCTTATAAATAACCGGCTATACAGCCGGTAAGGCGGTGGGGGAGCGTGAACATCCGTTCAATTGACCTCCAGGTTCTCATTCCCCGGACGACCGAGGTCAGCAAAGTCCTGCAAACCCATGATCATCAGGCAACCCTCCAGCAGCAGCAGAACGCTGCTGCCCAGCAGCAGCTTTCGGCCGCCCGCCAGCAGCAGGTGCAGCGGACGCCGCAGAGTGAGGGCGGCAAGGTCGACGCCGACGCCAAACGGGAGGGCCAGGGGCAAGCTGATCAGCATCGCCGTGACGACAGCCACCAGGCGAACGAGTCAGACGGTTTGGAAGGCGGCCAGGACCCGCTGCGCGGCCATCATATCGATATTAAGACTTGAGGTGCGCGTGATGTTTTCTGGTATTATGCTTTTTTTGGCCCTTATCCTTTTTTTTGTTTTTTTCGTTGTCTACAAACGCGGTATGCTTGTGAAACTGTTTTCGCTCAACGCAGCGGCCCCGGCCGGCGAGTTCCAGCAGGAGCTCGAGCGGACGGTCGCTGCCGCCGTCCGCCGGTTGGAGACTCAGATAGCCCATCTGGAGCTTTTACTCGACGAGGCCGACGCCAAGATAGAGCTGCTGGACCAAAAGCTGCAGGCGCTCGACCAGGCTGCCGCCGACCTACCGGCACCGGCTCAGCCGCTGCCGCCGCCGGTCACCAGGGTGGTGGACGTTTATTTGCCGCCCGAGCAGCCGCTGGCTTTTTCGCCGCCACCACCGCCGCCAGCCCCGACCACTTCGCCGGCTGAGGAGACTCCCGGACGTGAGCAGCTTGGTGCCGACCGCCGCAAGCTGATTTTGACGATGGCCGACCAGGGGTACAGCGTGACCGAGATCGCCAAGGCGACCCATACCGGCAAGGGCGAAATAATGCTTTTGCTGCAGTTGAATAAGAAATAAATTTTTTTGTATACTATCAGGGAATTACTGCGGGAAAATGTTGTAGTTCGCCGGCAGTTATGCTATACTAGCTGTTGGTGTAATCACTCACGCTGGTCAATTTTGCCTCCTGTGCCCCTTGAGGGGGTGGCGGCAAGAGATGCGGCCGGCGGCGGAAAAAACAGGAGGTGTATTTAAGTGTCAGTTATTTCCATGAAGCAGCTTCTGGAAGCCGGTGTCCATTTCGGCCACCAGACCAGAAGGTGGAACCCCAAGATGGCGCCCTACATTTTTACGGAGCGCAACGGCATCTACATCATCGATCTGCAGAAGACGGTGAAAAAGGTGGAGGAGGCGTACAATTTCGTCCGCGACCTGTCCGCCGACGGCAAGACGTTGCTGTTCGTAGGCACCAAGAAACAGGCTCAGGACGCCGTCAAGGAAGAGGCTCAGCGTTGCGAGATGTTCTATGTTAACGAACGCTGGCTGGGCGGCATGCTGACGAACTTCCAGACCATTCAGCGCCGGATCAACCGTCTGCGCGAACTCGAGGGCATGGAAGAGAAGGGCATGTTCGAGGTTCTGCCCAAGAAGGAAGTTATTTCTCTCCGCCATGAGATGGAAAGGCTGCAGAAGTTCCTCGGCGGCATCAAGAATATGCACCGCCTGCCGGGCGCCCTTTTCATCATCGATCCCCGCAAGGAGCGGATCGCGGTGGCTGAAGCCCGCAAATTGGGCATTCCGATCGTGGCGATTGTCGATACTAACTGCGATCCTGACGAAATCGATCATGTCATCCCCGGCAACGACGACGCTATCCGCGCCGTCAAGCTGCTGACCGGCAAACTGGCCGACGCCATTCTCGAAGGCAAGCAGGGCGAGCAGCTGGCCGCCAACGAGTAGTTTGAAGCTAAGGTAAGGGAGGGCTCAAAGCCCCCTTACCTTACTTTTAGGTTTAATAAGTTACAGGAGGATGGGTATGGTTACTGCGGAAATGGTAAAAGATCTGCGCGAGCGCACCGGCGCCGGCATGATGGACTGCAAAAAGGCGCTTACCGAAACCGGCGGCAATATGGAGAAAGCGGTCGATTTTCTCCGCGAGAAAGGCTTGGCGGCTGCTGCGAAAAAGGCCAGCCGGATAGCCGCCGAGGGCGTCGTAGAATCTTACATACACGGCGGCGGCCGGATCGGCGTGCTGCTGGAGATCAATTGCGAGACCGACTTCGTGGCCAAGACCGACGATTTCCGGGCGCTGGCCCGCGATATCGCCATGCAGGTGGCGGCGTCCAACCCGAGCTACGTCCGTCGCGAGGAAGTGCCGGCCGAGGCGGTCGAGCATGAGAAGGAAGTGCTGAAGGCTCAGGCCATGAACGAGGGCAAACCGGCCAACATCGCTGAGAAGATGGTTACCGGCCGCCTGGAGAAATTTTATAAGGATGCCTGCCTGATGGAGCAGCCCTTTATCAAGGACCCCGACAAGACGGTCACCCAACTCATCAACGAGAAGATTGCCAAGATCGGCGAAAATATTTCCATCAGGCGCTTTGTCCGCTATCAGCTGGGCGAAGGCCTTGCCAAGAGGTCGGACGATTTCGCCGCCGAGGTTATGGCAACTGTCAATAAGTGCTAGCGAAAGCGGCCGTCAAACCGAAAAGAGAACACCTAGTGTTCTCTTTTTTCTAAACCGGGGTTGTGGCAAATAAAGGATTTGGCTGTTAAGCTGTAGAAAAACTTGTAAACGGGGGAGTCGCTATGGAGGCCGCAAAATACAGGCGCGTAGTTTTGAAACTGAGCGGAGAGTCGCTGGCCGGCAACCGGGGCTTCGGCATCGACCCGGAGGTGGTTGAGCGCATCGCCCGCGAGATTCGCGAATTAAAGCGGACTACCAAACTGGAGGTAGCCGTCGTCGTCGGCGGCGGCAATATCTGGCGCGGACTGGCCGGCAGTTCGAAGGGGATGGACCGGGCGACCGCCGATTATATGGGGATGCTGGCCACGGTCATGAACGCCCTGGCGCTCCAGGACGCCCTCGAGAATTGCGAGGTCGATACCCGCGTGCAGTCGGCGATCGAGATGCGCCAGGTGGCTGAGCCGTATATCCGCCGGCGGGCCATCCGCCACCTCGAAAAAGGCCGGGTGGTAATCTTCGCTTCCGGAACAGGTAATCCCTATTTTTCGACCGACACGACGGCGGCCCTGCGGGCAGCCGAGATCGAGGCCGACGTCATATTGATGGCCAAACGGAATACCGACGGGGTGTATGACTCCGATCCCCGCCACAATCCTGACGCCAAGAAGTTCACCGAACTCGAGTATATCGAGGTTCTTCAGCGCGGCCTGGGGGTAATGGACTCGACCGCCACCAGTCTGTGCATGGATAATAAAATCCCGATCGTCGTTTTCAGCATCGATGAACCCGGCAATATCCTAAAAGCCGCCTTGGGCGAAAATATAGGCACTGTTGTGGGAGGAATAAAAAAATGACGGTTAAGGACATTCTGGAGAGCCATGAGGACAAGATGAAGAAGGCCCTCGAGGTGCTGCGCAAGGAGTACGGCAGCCTGCGAGCCGGCCGGGCCACCCCGGCGCTTCTGGACAAAATTACGGTCGATTATTACGGGACGCCGACGCCGCTCAACCAGGTGGGCAATATTTCCGTGCCCGAACCGCGTCAGCTTATCATCCAGCCCTGGGAACGCACTTTGCTGGGGGCGATCGAGAAGGCTATCCTGAAGTCCGACCTCGGGCTTACGCCGAACAACGACGGCTCGGTCATCAGGCTGAACATTCCCCAGCTTACCCAGCAGCGGCGCAGCGAGCTTGTCAAGGTGGTCCACAAGAAAGCCGAGGATGACCGGGTGGCCATCCGCAATCTGCGGCGCGACGCCAACGAGGCTGTGAAGAAGTTGGAGAAGGACAAGGTGATCTCCGAGGACGAGGTCAAGAAAGCCCAGGACGATATTCAGAAGTTGACCGACAAGTATATCAAAGAGATCGATCATGTGATGGCCGCCAAAGAAAAAGAGATTATGGAAGTTTAGCGATGGATGCGGTTGGTAGACCGTTGACGGCAGTTGCCGCCGAGCTTGACGCCAGGCAGATACCCTACCGCGTGACGGTGACCCGCCCGGATAGGCGAAGCTTTCCCCTGGCGGAGGACTGCCTGTATGTCGTACGGCAGACCGAAGACGAGGCCGGGACCGCCCTGCTGCTGGCGGCAGCAAAAATGGGCCGCTAGGGGTAAACCGGCTGTTGGCGCGCAAGCTTTGGTTCAGGCTTAGGTTTTCATCGAGGAATGCGTTGTGTTCGGTGCCTGCGGCCATTCGGCCGCAGGCTGGCTGATGCTGACCCCCCCTCGCACGAGGGGGGTTCTGATTACGAGGTGCCGTTACGGTGTGGAAAAAATGGTTTGGACGGTCTGACGTCACGGCGGCAGCGGTGGTGCCTGCTTATCAGGAACTCGACCCGGCCCGCATCCCCAGGCATATCGCCATCATCATGGACGGCAACGGCCGCTGGGCCCAGAAACGCGGCCTGCCGCGGGCACTCGGCCATCGCGCCGGCGCCGAGACTTTGCGGTCGATTGTCCGCACGGCTTCCGAGCTGGGGATCGGCGCCCTGACGACATATGCCTTTTCGACTGAGAACTGGAAACGGCCGGCCGACGAGGTCGCCCTGTTGATGAACCTATTTTCCGATTATCTTGACAACGAAATCGAGGAATTGCGCAATAACGGCATTAAGCTCCAGTTTTCCGGCTACACCGATGAGCTGGGGGCCAGTTTACGGCATAAGATGGAGCGGGCGACGGCCCTTACCGCCACCAACGGCGGCCTGGTGCTAAACCTGGCGGTCAATTACGGCGGCCGAGCCGAACTGGCGCGCGCCATGCGGCTGATCGCCGAAAAGGTGGCGGCCGGCGGCCTAAAACCGGCCGACGTGACTGAGAGCCTTATCGGCGAGTTCCTTTATACCGCCGGCCTGCCCGATCCCGACCTTCTCATCCGGCCGGCCGGCGACCTCAGAATAAGCAATTTCCTGCTGTGGCAGTCGGCTTACGCCGAACTGTGGTTTACCGATATTTTCTGGCCTGATTTCAAACCGGAACACCTTATCGACGCCATCAAGGATTTTCAGCGGCGGGAACGGCGTTTCGGCGGTCTAAAGAAGTAGGTGTGTCAATGCTGGCCCAAAGGATCGTCACGGCAGTTGTCGGTATAATTGCCGCTATTTTCATCGTCAATTACGGCCAGTGGGTCTTCGCGGTGGCCGCCCTGGTGCTTACCGCGCTCGCCTGGCATGAGTTTTACAATATGATGGTCAAACGGGAGATCGAGGTCGCTTATTTTCTCGGCCTGGTCAGCGTCGGCCTGCTGTGGGCCATCGCCTGGGTGGGTAACCCGCAGGAGACTGTGGCTGTGCTGCTTTTGGCCACGCTGATTATTCTCGCGAAGACGGTGGTGGCCCATGCCAGGTTCAATCTGCGGGATGCCGCCTATACGATTGCCGGCGTCCTGTACATAGGCCTTTCGTTCGCCCATCTGGTGCTGCTGCGGTTTTCCGACCAGTCGCTGTATATCGCCACCAAGCTCGGCGTGCTGTCAGCCGGGGCGCTGTATTTGTGGCTGGCCTTCGTCGGTACTTGGGCGGCTGATACTTTCGCATTTTTCGTCGGCTCGCGCTTCGGCCGCCACAAGCTGGCGCCGGCGGTAAGCCCCGGCAAGACCTGGGAAGGGGTAGCCGGCGGCCTGGTTGGCAGCGTCGTTGGCGTGACCGCCCTCGGCGGCCTGGGTTTTCTGCCGCTTGTCCATTCGGTGGCCATCGGCCTGCTGGTGGGCGTGGTGGCGCCGCTGGGCGACCTTGTGGAGTCGTCAATCAAGCGCTACGCCGGCGTCAAGGATTCCGGCCGGCTTTTGCCCGGCCACGGCGGGGTGCTTGACCGCTTCGACAGTATAATGTTCGTGGCTCCAGCCGTATATTATTATTTATATATTTTCGTTGTCCGCTAAGTGAGAAAAACGAAAGTTACCTTGGCTGCTCATAAACGAGCAACTATGTTAGGCGAAGTTTAGAAGTAGCCCCAAGTATGAGGAGTTTAGCATGGTTCAGAGTATCGCCGTCCTCGGCTCCACCGGCTCGATCGGCACCCAGGCCCTGGACGTCGTCGCCGCCCAGCCCGGGCGGTTTAGGGTGACCGCTTTGGCGGCCCATCATAACGACCGCCTGCTGGCCGAGCAGATCGACCGTTTCCGGCCGGAGCTTGCCGTGCTGGCCGACGAGGCGGCAGCCGACCGGCTGCGTAAACGCTATAGCGGGCCGACAAAGATCCTCGCCGGCCGCGAGGGCCTGCTGGCCGCCGCTACCGAGGACGGCACCGACACCGTCCTTACGGCCCTGGTGGGTTTTGCCGGCCTTGAGCCGACCCTGGCGGCCATCGCCGCCGGCAAGAATATCGCCCTGGCCAACAAAGAGACGCTGGTGGCCGCCGGCGAGCTTGTGATGACGAAAGCGGCCGAGAAGCAAGTGAAAATCCTGCCGGTCGACAGCGAGCACAGCGCGATTTTTCAGTGCCTGCAGGGCGAGCGACGGGAGAATATCCGCCGCATCCTGCTGACAGCCTCCGGCGGCCCTTTCCGCGGCTACGCGAAAGAGGCGCTGGCGGCGGTGACGGTGGAGGAGTGCCTGCGTCACCCCAACTGGGCGATGGGCAAGAAGATCACCGTCGATTCCGCCAGCCTGGCCAACAAAGGCCTGGAGGTCATCGAGGCCCGCTGGCTGTTTGGCGTCGATTATGACCGGATCGAAGTCGTCGTCCATCCCCAGAGTGTCATCCATTCGATGGTCGAGTTCACCGACGGCTCGGTTATCGCTGAGCTGGGCCAGCCGGATATGCGGCTGCCTATCCAGTACGCTCTCAGCTACCCCGACCGCTGGCCGGCCGATTTACCCCGTCTCGACTTTTTCGCCCTGAAGGCGCTGACATTCGAGAAACCGACGACCGACGTGTTCCCGGCGCTGCCGCTGGCTTACGCCGCCGGCTGCCGTGGCGGCACCGCCCCTTGCGTATATAACGCCGCCAACGAGACGGCGGTGTATGCTTTCCTTGACCGGCAGATACCTTTCCCTGCCATCGCCGCGATAATTGAAGCGACCTGCGACCGTCACGCGGTGGTGGCTTCGCCCGATCTGACGGTGCTGACGGCGGCCGACGCCTGGGCCCGCGAGTATGCCGGCGAGCTTGTGAAATCCCTGAAATAAGTCACGGAAGAGGTGGAAGATTGTTACTGACAACAATTATCGCCTTTGTTTTCGTCCTCGGCCTGCTGGTAATCGTCCATGAACTCGGTCACTTCGCTACCGCCCGCGCGGTCGGCATGGGGGTACGGGAGTTCGGCGTGGGCTTCGGACCAAAGCTGGCCAGCAAGCGGTTCGGCGATACCGTTTATTCACTGGGAATCGTACCGCTCGGCGGTTTCGTTAAAATCGCCGGCATGGATCCGGATGAGGAGCAGGATGAGACGTCCTTCGGCAGCAAGCCGATCTGGGCCCGTATGCTGGTTATCGCCGCCGGGTCGCTGATGAATTTCGTGCTGCCGGTGCTGCTGTTCTTCCTCGTCCTGATGGGCGCCGGCGTTGATCAACCGTCCGAGGCGCCGGTAATCGGCAACGTGTTCGCCGGTAAGCCGGCGGCGGTGGCCGGCCTGGCCCCCGGTGACAAAATCCTGACGGTCGACGGCAAGCCGGTGGCCGTTTGGCTGGATATCGTCAACGCCATCCGCGTCAGCGCCAACCGGGAAGTCGCCATCACTTACGAACGGGCCGGCAGCACCGGCAGCCTCAAGCTCGTGCCCGAGTTCGACCCCAAGACCAACCGCGGGGTGATCGGCGTAATGCCGCAGATAAATAAATATATGCCAGGACCGGGCGAGGCCATCGGCCTGGCTTTCAAACAGACCTTCGCGGTCGGCGCCGCCGTGCTCGGCGGCCTGGTCCAGATGATAACAGGCCAGGCGCCGGCCGATGTGGCCGGGCCGATCGGTGTGGCCCAGATGACCGGCGAAGTCGCCAAGATGGGTTTTCTGCCGCTTTTGCAATTTGCCGCTTTTCTGAGCATCAACCTTGGCTTCATCAACCTGCTGCCGGTGCCTGTCCTTGACGGCGGCCACCTGGTGACGCTGGTGGTCGAGGCCGTCCGCGGCAAGCCGCTCAGCCGGGAAAAGCTCCAGCTTATCCAGATGATTGGCTTCGCTCTCTTGATGGGGCTTATGCTGCTGGCGACTTTCAAGGATATCATCAGGCTCAACTTGTTTTGATACTTGCGGTGGGAAGAGGAGTTATGGAGCGTAAAAAGACCCGTCAGGTCAAGATTGGCCGGGTTGTCGTCGGCGGCGGCGCACCGGTCAGCGTCCAGTCGATGACCAACACCAAAACCAGCGATATCCCGGCAACTGTAGCCCAGATCAGGCGGCTGACCGCCGCCGGCTGCGACATTGTCCGTCTGGCGGTGCCGGATATGGCGGCCGCCGAAGCGCTGGCCCCCATTAAGGAGGCGGTCGGCGACACGCCGCTGGTGGCCGACATCCACTTCGACTACCGGCTGGCCCTGGCAGCCATCGCGCGGGGGGTGGACGCCCTGCGCCTTAACCCCGGCAATATCGGCGACCCCGAGCAGGTTGCCGCCGTCGTTCGCCAGGCCAAGCTGAAGGATATCCCGATACGGATCGGCGTCAACGCCGGTTCGGTCTCGCGGGCCGTCCTCGATAAATACGGCGGCCACGCCACCGCCGAGGCGCTGGTGGAGAGCGCCCTCGGCCATGTACGGCTGCTGGAGGAACGCGATTTTTACGATATCAAGATTTCCCTGAAAGCCCACGACGTACCCTTAACCCTCAGGGCATACCGGCTGATGGCCGAGCGGGTCGATTACCCGCTACATCTGGGGATCACCGAGGCCGGCACGGTGACGAGCGGCATCATCCGCTCGGCGGTGGGCATCGGCGCCCTGCTGGCCGAGGGCATCGGCGACACCGTCAGGGTATCGCTGACCGGCGATCCGGCCGAGGAGGTACGGGTGGCCAGTGAAATCCTCAAAGCCCTCGAGCTTCGCCAGTACGGGCCGACCCTGGTGTCCTGCCCGACCTGCGGCCGCACCGAGATCGACCTTGTTGCCATCGCCCAGGCGGTGGAAGTAAGGCTGAAAACGGTGTCCAAGCCGCTGAAAGTGGCGGTGATGGGCTGCGTAGTCAACGGCCCGGGCGAAGCCCGCGAGGCCGATATCGGCATTGCCGGCGGCCAGGGTCAGGGGCTGGTTTTCCGCAAAGGGGAAATTATCCGCAAGGTGCCGGAAGCTGAGCTGATACCGGCGCTGTTCGCTGAAATAGACAAACTTGTCGAGGAGGAATAGTATGCGCGCATCGTTGCTCTACGCCCCAACTCTGCGGGCAACGCCGGCCGAGGCCGAGGTAATAAGCCACCAATTGATGCTGCGGGCCGGTTTCATCCGCAAGGCAGCCGGCGGGGTTTACAACTACCTGCCGCTGGCCTGGCGGGTTTTGAAGAAGATCGAGCAGATCGTCCGCGAGGAAATGGACGCCAAGGGCGGCCAGGAGCTGGCCATGCCGATTCTCCAGCCGGCGGAAATGTGGCAGGAGAGCGGCCGCTGGGACGTCTACGGCGACGAGATGTTCCGCCTGAAAGACCGTCATGGCCGCGAATTTTGCCTGGGGCCGACCCATGAGGAAATGATAACGACGCTGGTGAAGGACGAGGTTCGTTCGTACCGTCAGCTGCCGCTGCTCCTGTATCAGATCCAGAACAAATACCGCGATGAGATCAGGCCCCGCTTCGGCCTGATGCGCGGCCGCGAGTTCATCATGAAGGATCTGTATTCCTTCGACCGCGACGAAGCCGGCCTCGACGAAAGCTATAACAAGATGTACGACGCCTATACACGGATATTCAGCCGCTGCGGTCTCACTTTCCGGCCGGTGGAGGCCGACTCAGGCGCCATCGGCGGCAAGGGCAGCCATGAATTCATGGTGCTGGCCGAATCGGGTGAGGCGGCCATCGCCTTCTGCGGCAAATGCGATTACGCCGCCAATGTCGAGAAGGCCGAACTTAAGCCGCTGCCCGGCCCGTCTGAGGAACCGGCGGCGTTAACCGCCAAGGATACCCCGGGCACCAAGACGATTGCCGAGGTTTCGGCCTTCCTGAAGGTCGAGCCCGCCAGGACGGTAAAATCGCTGGCCTATGTCAGCGATAAAGGGCTGGTACTGGCGCTGGTGCGCGGCGACCACGAGGTCAACGAGATCAAGGTGCTCAACGAGGTGGGCTGCCTGTACCTGCACATGGCCGACGAGGCAGCCATCCGCGAGGCCGGCGCCGTGCCTGGCTTCATCGGCCCGGTCGGCCTGAAGGGCGTGACCGTGGTGGCCGATGCGACGGTGATGAATATGAAAAATGCCGTCTGCGGCGCCAACACCGCCGACAAGCACTATATAAACGTCAATCCCGGCCGCGACTTTAAGGCCACCATCGTCGCCGACATCCGCCTGATCGGCGAGGGCGACCCCTGCCCGCGTTGCGGCGAGCCTGTCAAGACGGCCCGCGGCATCGAGGTCGGCCAGGTGTTCAAGCTGCGCACAAAATATTCGTCGGCTTTGAGCGCCACCTACCTGGACGAGGATGGCAAGGAGAAGCTGATTGTCATGGGCAGCTACGGCGTCGGCGTCAGCCGGACGATGGCGGCGGCCATCGAGCAGAACCATGACGCCAACGGCATCATCTGGCCGTTGGCCATCGCCCCCTATCAGGTGGTAGTCATCCCGGTCAACGCCAAGGACGAAGCCCAACTGACCCTGGCCGAGAAGGTCTACGGCGAGCTCATCGCCGCCGGCGTGGAAGCGGTGCTCGACGACCGCGACGAGCGGGCCGGCGTGAAGTTCAAGGACGCCGACCTCATCGGCTACCCGCTCAAGATAACCATCGGTCCCAAGGC
>JAEZLU010000059.1 GCA_023415075.1 Bacillota bacterium | reverse complement strand
ATCCCCTATACGCCGTTCAGCCATAATTTCTGGGTGCTGGCTAATCCTGCCGGCGAGGTCGTCGACCAGCTCCATGGCCTGGCTGTCGACCGGAAAACCGGTCAGACCAAGGCGGTGGGAACCGCCCGCGACCTCCTGCAGGTTGTCCGCGACGCCACTATCCGCTGGTCGCTGCAGCCGGGTCAGCCGATGACGGTCTGTACGAGCGGCCCGGCCAGCGAGATCGGCCGTCGATGGCAGGCGGCCATCGACGCCATGCCGGCGCTAAACTGGCTGGCCTTGCCTTATCCGAACCCGTGGCAGCACTTTTACAAACCGAACAGCAACAGCGTTTTTAGCACCGTCGGCCAAATCATGGGTTTCGTCGCTCCCGCCTTCCTGCTGGCGACATGGGCGCCGGGAACCGATCTGGTGGTTTCGCAGGCGCTTGTCGACGAGTACCGCTATCAACCACTGGCCTGAGAGATAAAGGCCTGCCTGGCGAGGTTTTTCGCCGGCAGGCCTTTTTATTTTGGCTGACCGCAGCCACCTACAACGACTGGTAGCGATACAGCGAATCGCGCAATTCAATGATTTTACGGGCGTTCAAGGAATGGCCGAAGGCCGCCCGGAGCCTTGTCATCTGCCGGGTCAGCTCGGCCGGCGATTTGCCCGGCAGGCTGCCGGGAGACAACAATTCGCCGCCGGCGGGAGGATTGGCCGGACTGCCGGCCAGCACCCGTTCGAGAGCTTCAATGATTCTGACGGTGGCGTCAACGTCGATGGCCGCCTTGCTTTCTAGATCGTGATAGAGTTCGTCGATTTCCTGCGTGGGGCAGTGTTGGGTCATTGCTTACACCTCCATAATCGTTTACGGGTTTTTAGTCGATCAGATAAAGGTCATGTTGAGCGGCAGCCGGCGGGCGTCGGCGAAGGCGGCGAGAAATTCGCCCTCAAAAGCCGGGTCGACTAGGTAGCAGCCACCGACTTCGGCCCACCTGAGCTGGCCGTTCCAGTTATAGATGAGGTAGTTGTTCATATTCCCACTTCCTCTGCGGCATTATTGCCATTTTCCCTTGCATAAACGGTGCCAAGTCCGTTTATTCCGCGGGTGGCGCGGTTCTGCCGGCTTACGGGGGCACCGCGAAAGTGTCGGGCCGACAGTTTTCCCGCCAGAACCGACACTCTTTTTATTTTCAGCGGCGAAAACACAAGGATTTCGCTGCGATTGGCAAAATATATTATTATGGCAAAAACGCTTAATTTTATGAGTGTGGTAACCGGAGGTGCCGTATGCTTGTCCGCGATTATATGACGCCAGCGCCGAAAACTTTACGGATAAACGATACTTTGAAGGACGCGGCCCAGCTTTTTTACCGCTACCGGATAAACGGGGCGCCGATTATCGGCGATGACGATACCATTCGCGGCCTGATCACGGTGGCCGACTTCATCCGGGCAGTCATTGGCGGCATCACTTTCAACCAGCCGGTCGAGGCAATCATGACCCGCAATGTTATAACCGTCACGCCGGAGACTTCTCTGGACGAGGCATACCGGATTCCGGTACGCTATCTGCCGGTGGTGTCCGAGGATAATAAGGTTGTCGGCATATTGACGAAAAGCGATTTCCTGCAGGCTTTCCGGGCGCAGGCCGACCGCACCGTCAGCGAGATTCAGGCATTTATCCGCTCGGCCCACAACGGGATCGTCGTCGTCAACGCCTACGGGATTATCACTACTTTCAACGAGGCGGCAGCCAGTCTTACGGGGGTGCCGGCGGCCAGGGCGACAGGCCGGCCGATCGACGAGGTTATCCCCGATTCGGGCCTCCGAAAGGTGATCGCCACCGGCAAGAGTGAAACCGGCTGCCATTTGACAATCAACGGGCAGACCGTCTTTTCAAACCGCTCGCCGATTTACGAGGGCTCTAAGGTCGTGGGCGCTTTAGCGATAATCCAGGATACTTCGGGGCTGACCAAGGTGGCCGATCAGCTTTCGTCGGCCCAGCACCGGATCGAGGCGCTGGAAAATATCTTCGAGAGCGCCCGCCAGGGGATCATCGTGGTTGACGCCACCGGAACGGTTACTATGGTCAACAAGGCCTTTGAGGATATTTTCAATGTCAGCCGTGAAGACCTTGTCGGCCGGCCGGTGACCGATTCGATCGAAAATACGCGGATGCACTTCGTCGCCCAGAGCGGCGTGCCGGAGTTCGGGGAAATCCAGAATTATAAAGGCCGCCAGGTTATCGTCAACAGGGTGCCGATATTTAAGGACGGCCACTGTATTGGAGCGATCGGTGAAGCGGTTTTCAAGGATATTAGCGAAGTGAACGCGCTACTTGCCCGCCTGGACCAGCAGGAGGATGAGCCGGCCAGCGCCAGGGAAGCCGTCAGGCCGGCCAAGGAGAATGCCAAGGCCGATTATGGCTTCGCGAACATAATCGGCAGTTCGCGGGTGATAGTCCAGGCGAAAAATCTCGCCGCCAAGGCGGCCCGCTACGACAGTAACGTGCTGATAACCGGCGAAAGCGGCACCGGCAAGGAGCTTTTCGCCCGGGCCATACACAATGCCAGTCAACGCAAGGGACACCCTTTTGTCACGATTAATTGCGCAGCCATTCCTTTCGAGCTTTTGGAGTCTGAGCTGTTCGGCTATGAGGAGGGTTCGTTCACCGGCGCCCGCAAGGGGGGCAAGAAAGGTAAATTCGAGCTCGCGGACAAGGGTACGCTGTTCCTCGACGAGATCGGCGATATGCCGCTGTCGATGCAGGCGAAGATTCTGCGGGTGCTTCAGGATAAGTCACTCGATCATATCGGCGGCAGCCAGCCGTTGGCCTGCGATGTCCGCATCATCGCCGCCACGAATAAGGACCTACCGCAAATGGTGCGGGAAAATCGCTTCCGCGAGGATCTATTCTACCGGCTGAATGTCCTGTCGCTAGTGATACCGCCCCTGCGGGATCGGGAAGAGGATATCGGCGAGCTTGTGGCCCATCTGCTGCCGGACATTTGCGGGCAACTGGGGGTTGCCGGCAAGGGGCTGAGCCCGGAGGCGATGGAGCTGCTGCGGCGCCACCGCTGGCCGGGAAATGTCCGTGAACTGATAAATCTGCTGGAGCAACTCGCGGCCACGGTCGACTGCAAGCTGGTAACCGCCAGGCATCTGTTGCGGTCGAACTTTGCCCTGCGGCTGCGGGGAGCCGACCATCCGGGCGGCGATTCTGCGGCAAACGCCGACGAGCGAGAGCGCATCCTCGAGGCGCTGAAGTATACGGGCAATAACCGGCTGTTGACCGCCAAACTGCTGGGTTGGCACCGTTCAACCCTTTACGAGAAGCTGAAGAAGTATAATTTGTAATAGTCAGGCCCGTCCATAAAAAATCCAGCCCCGGCGATTTTCGCCGGGGCTGGATTTTTTATGATCGTCTTTTAGGGCAGCATCCAGCGCAGGGCATAGGCCTGCAGGTAACAGAGTACCGACAGAACCAAAACCATGGCGATACTGTGTTTCAAGGTGAAGCGGAAGATGTCGCTCTCATGGCCGATCCAGCCGGTAGCCGCGGTGGCGACCGAGATGCTCTGCGGCGAGATCATCTTGCCGGCGACACCGCCGGTGGAGTTGGCGGCGACGGTGAGGTGCGGGTCGATGCTCAGCTGTTCGGCGGCAGTCTTCTGCAGGTTGCCGAACAGGGCGTTGGAGGAGGTATCCGACCCTGTCAGACATACGCCGATCCAGCCGAGGATGGGCGCAAAGAACGGGAAGAAGTGTCCCGTGCTGGTGAAGGCCAGGCCGAGGGTGGCGCTCATGCCGGCGTAGTTCATGATGTAGGCCAGACCGAGCACCAGCGAGATGGTGAGGATCGGGAAGGATATCTGCTTGATGGTCCGGCCGAGGCAGTTGGCGGCCTTGCCGAAGCCGTAGCCCGGCATCACGAAGATTGACAGCAGGCCGGCGAACAGGACGCAGGTGCCGGCGGCCGAGAAGAAGTTGAAGATATACTGGGCCGGGTATGGCGTGTTCTTAGCGACGATGGGCACAGCGCGAATAACCAGGTTGTGCAGGCCCGGCCAGTTGAAGGTGCCGATGTAGATGCTATTGAGGAAACTCTTAACCGGGGCGAGCCCCCAGAGCAGAACCATGACAGCCATGATCAGGTAGGGAGCCCAGGCCTGAAGTACCCGGCCAATGGAGTGCTCAAGCTTGACCTTGCCGGAGACCACCGGTTTTTCATCGGCGAAATGGAAGGTCTGCGAGGGTTTCCAAACCTGGAGGAAAAGCAGCAGTGACACTATGCAGACAAGGGCCGACAGGATATCCGGCAGCATTGGCCCTAAGAAGTTGGAGGTAAAGAACTGGGTGAGGGCGAAGCTGAGGCCGGCGACAAGAACGGCCGGCATGACTTCCAGCGAGCGTTTCCAGCCGCCCATAAGCACGACCAGCCATAGCGGCACCAGGACGGACAGCAGTGGCAACTGCCGGCCGACGATCTGGCTAATTTTGATGGTATCCAGGCCGGTGACCTGGCCGGCGGTGATGATCGGGATACCGATCGAGCCGAAGGCTACCGGCGCGGTGTTCGCCAGGAGACACAGGCCGGCAGCATAAATCGGGTTGAAGCCCAGGCCGGTCAGCATGGCCGCGGTGATGGCAACCGGCGTCCCAAAGCCGGCGGTGCCCTCGATAAAGGAGCCGAAGGCAAAAGCGATGAACAGGGCTTGCAGCCGCCGGTCATCGGTGATGGACGCCAGGGAGTTTTTGATTATCTCAAACTCGCCTGATTCGACCGTCATGTTATAGATCCAGACCCCGCTTATGACAATCCAGCAGATAGG
>JAEZLU010000181.1 GCA_023415075.1 Bacillota bacterium | reverse complement strand
CCCGGCCTCAGCCTGGTGGCCGAGCAGGCCGGCGAGATTGTCGGCAGCCTGCTGTGCGGCCATGACGGCCGGCGGGGCTGTCTGTATCACCTGGCGGTGAGCGCCGCCTGCCGGCGGGCCGGCATCGGCCGGGCTCTGGTGGAGGGCTGCCTGGCCGGGCTGCGGGCCGAGGGCATCGGTAAGTGCCATGTGTTCGTGTTCCCCGATAATCAGGCCGGCCGGCGGTTCTGGCAACATATCGGCCTGTCCGAGCGGGACGACGTGCTGTTCTATTCGCAGGAGCTGTCTTGAAGGTTTACCAGAAACAGCTTGTTTTGGGCCGGCGGAAAACTTATAATTAATACATGATTTTATTGCGCGACGGCGCATACGGAGGGTACATATGAAGAGTTTTGTGAAAAAGCTGGCGGCGGTGGCCGCGATCGGCGCCCTGGCATTCTCGCTGGCTGGCTGCGGCGGCGACAAGAAGGAATCGGCGGCCGACGCCATCAAGAAAAAGGGCAAGCTGGTAGTCGGTACGGCGACCGGTTATTATCCGTTCGAGATGACCGACAAGGCCGGCCAACTGGTCGGTTTCGATATCGAGGTGGCCAAAGCCCTCGGCAAGGAACTGGGAGTGGAGATCGAGTTTCAGAATTACGCGTTCAGCGGCCTGATCCCGGCGCTGCAGGCCAATAAGGTGGACTTGGTTATCGCCGGCATGACAATCACCGATAAACGCAAAGAAGTGGTCGATTTCTCGGATTCGTACTTTACGTCCGGACAGGCCATGCTTATCAATAGCAAGGTCCCCGGGGTCAAGAAATGGGAAGACCTCGATAAGAAAGGCAACGTGATCGCCGTTTCCATGGGAACCACTGCCGACCAGACGGCCTCGAAGATGTTCAAGAACGCCGAGGTGAAGAAATTCGACGGTTCGGCCCTGGCCGGGCTGGAAGTGCTCAACGGCAAGGCGGCGGCCGTCATCCACGAGGTGCCGTGGGTGGCCATCTACCACAAGATGAACAGCGACGCGACCTACGCCGTGCTCGAACCGTTCACGACCGAGGAGCTGGGGATCGCCGTGCCCAAGGGCAACGCCGCCCTGCTGGGCGAGGTCAACAAGTTCGTGAAGAAGTACAAGGCGAGCGAGGACTTTAAGAAGGCCTATGCTTACTGGTTCGTCGATATGAAGTGGTGGGATTCGGTACCCCAGAAGAAATAGCCAATCCACACCGATAGGAGAATTGCCGTGTATAGTCTGGATTTCGGCATCCTTGCCGAGTATCTGCCGTCCATCATGGACGGCTTACTTGTAACCATCAAGATTTCGGCCCTGTCGATCGTTTTCGGCACGGTCATGGGGATTGTGGGCGCCCTGTGCCGCATCTCCCGCTCGTTCGTGCTGCGCAGCCTCGGCAATGTTTACGTCGAGTGGATACGGAATACGCCGCTCCTCATTCAGATTTTGTTCATTTATTTCGGGCTGGGCGTCTTTTTCAACCTGTCGCCGGTGGTGGCGTCGGTGTTCGCCCTGGCGTTTTTTTCGGGGGCCTATGTTACCGAGATCATCCGCGCCGGCATCCAGTCCATCCACAAGGGCCAGCGCGAGGCCGCCCTGTCGATCGGCATGACCGAGTGGCAGGCCATGTATCTGGTGGTGCTGCCGCAGGCCGTCAAACGGATATTGCCGCCGCTGGCCGGCCAATTCATAACGCTGGTGAAGGATTCGTCGCTGGTGTCGGTCATCGCCGTGACCGATCTCACCTATGTGGCCAAGAATATCGTGACCACGACCTTCCGGGCCTTCGAGGTCTGGCTGGCGATTGCCGCCTTCTATTTTATCCTGTCGTTCGGGCTGTCGCTGGCGGTCCGCAAGCTGGAGAGGAGGCTGGCGGAAAGTGATTGAGATGCGCGGGGTGTCGAAGTCCTTTGGGCCGCTGGCGGTGCTGAAGAATGTTTCACTGACCGTGGGTGCCGGCGAGGTGGTGGTGGTGATCGGCCCGAGCGGCTCGGGCAAGAGCACGCTGCTGCGGACGATAAACGGCCTGGAGTCGATCGATGCCGGTGAGATTACGGTGGACGGGATAGCGGTGCATGCCGACCCGCAGAGCCTCCACAAGGCCCGCCAGCTTACCGGCATGGTGTTTCAGCAGTTTAACCTTTTCAATCATAAGCGGGTTATCGAGAATATTACCATGGGGCCGATCCATGTGCAGAAGAAGCCGTCGGCCGAAGCGACGGCCATCGCCGGCGAGCTTTTAAAGCGGGTGGGCCTGCCGGAGAAGGCCGGCGCTTATCCTTCAAAACTATCGGGCGGCCAGCAGCAGCGGGTGGCTATCGCCAGGGCACTGGCGATGCGCCCTAAGGTCATGCTGTTCGACGAGCCGACGTCGGCCCTCGATCCCGAGATGATTGCCGAGGTGCTCGAGGTGATGAAGGGCCTGGCTAAAGACGGTATGACGATGGTGGTGGTGACCCACGAGATGGGCTTCGCCCGCGAGGTTGCCGACCGGGTGATCTTCATGGCCGACGGGGTGATCGTCGAGGAGGCGGCGCCGGCCGCTTTCTTCGGGTCGCCAAAGAGTGAGCGCACCCGTC
>JAEZLU010000143.1 GCA_023415075.1 Bacillota bacterium | reverse complement strand
TTTTCCCTTGTCCATCATATACTGTTAGCGAAACAAGCAGGAGGGCGGGGGAAGCCATGATCAAAACAAGTGACCTCAAACTTAAAGAGGTGGTAAACATCCTTGACGGCAAGCGCCTGGGGACCATCACCGATATCGAGATAGACACCGAAAACGGCCGGCTAACCGCCATCGTCGTCCCGGGCCCGGGCCGCTTCCTCGGCCTATTCGGCCGCAGTGAGGACATCGTAATTCCCTGGGACAAAATAAGCAAAATCGGCGTCGACTGCATATTGGTCGAGAGTCCGCAGTACGCCGACCTCAAACATGTGGAGAAATAAAAACCGCCCGCCCGCCAGCCCCGTCTGCTCCGCCCCTGAGCCTTGCAGTCGGGGCTTTCTGAGCGGTCTTAGTTATTTGTCGGCTGCCTGGTGCGGCTTATTTTTTTTGCCGCGTAGCGCTTGGGTGGTCAAATATTTGCGCCCGGCAAGGAGGAAAAACCAGCGAATGTATCCAAATAAGACAATGTCATAAAAATCAGATTTCCAGATATGCACAATTTCGGAACAAAGAAACAGCGGGGTGCACTATGGCAGGCGGAAAAAACCTCAGTCCCTGGGAACGTTTCATCAGCAGTGGCCAGCTTGACGAAGCGGCGATGAAGGACGTCGTCGCCCAGTCCTGGCTGCGTTGCCGAAAACGCGGCCTGAGTCCCGAGGGGGGCGGCTCCGGCGTTATCGCCACCGGCAAAGAGCTTGAGGCCATCCTGACCAAAAACCGCGACCTCATCGACGCGGCGCTGCCCTTCATGCAAAATCTCTACAAGCTGGTGGAGAGTTCGGGCTTCGTCGTTGTCCTTGTCGATAAAAACGGCTATATCATCGAAGAAATCGGCGACATCGACGTCCTTGAGTCCAACCGCGGCCTTCATTACGCCAAGGGCGTCAAATGGGCCGAGGAACTTGTCGGCACCAGCGCCATCACCCTTGTGCTGCTCGGCCACGGCCCCATCCAGATAGCCGGCGACGAGCACTACTGCCGCGACCACCACGGCTGGGCCTGCTCGGCCGCACCCTTAAGCGACGGCGCCGGCAACTTCATCGGCGTTCTCAACGTCACCGGCCCGAAAGACCAGGTCCATTGCCATACCCTCGGCATGGTGGTATCGGCGGCTGCGGCCATCACCAACATCCTTCACGTCCAGATGGCCCAACGGGAACTTGAAGAAAAGGCCCGCATCCACTCGACCATCGTCAACTCGGTTTCTGACGGCCTCTTAATGATCGACGCCGCCGGCATCGTCACCCACATCAACCCGGTGGGGGCCAGGATACTGAATCTCAACCCGGCCGATGCCATCGGCAAATACTTCGGCAGCCTGGTCGACTTCAAGCCGAAAATCCTCGAAGCCCTCGAAACCGGCCAGGGCTATACCGACAAAGAGTTTTTCATTGAAACCAAGCGGGGCACCCTCCACTTTGTCAAAACCGCCGTCGTCCTCCGTGACAAATTCGGCCGGGTGGAAGGCGTCATCGACATCTTCCGGGAAATCAAACGCATCCGCAACCTGGTAAACCAGATGGTCGGCGCCCGGGCCCAGTTCTCCTTCGAGGACATCATCGGCAGCAGCCCGGCCATACTCGAATGCATAAAACTGGCCAAAATCGCTGCCAACGGCATGGCCAACGCCCTTATTCAGGGTGAAAGCGGCACAGGCAAGGAACTCATCGCCCAGGCCATCCATACCTCCTCCAACCGCAGCGAAGGCCCCTTCGTCGCCATAAACTGCGGCGCCATCCCCCGCAACCTTGTCGAAAGTGAACTCTTCGGCTACGAAGCCGGCGCCTTCACCGGCGCGGCCGGCGGCGGCCGGCCCGGCAAATTCGAGCTGGCCCACGGCGGCACCATCTTCCTCGACGAAATCGGCGAGATGCCGCTCGACATTCAGGTCAAGCTGCTGCGCGTCCTTCAGGAGAAGCGGATTACCCGGGTTGGCGGCCAGCGCTACATCGACATCGACGTGCGGGTCGTCGCCGCCACCAACCGCGACCTCGCCCAAGAAGTCCGCGAAGGCAACTTCCGCCACGACCTCTACTACCGCCTCAACGTACTGCCCATCATGGTACCGCCTCTTCGGGAGCGGCGAGGCGACATCATCGGTCTCGTGCAGTTTCTCCTCCAGAAAATGTGCCGCCAGCTCGGCGTGCCTCTCAAGAACTTCAGCCCTGAGACCCTGGCCGCCCTTATCGAGTACGACTGGCCGGGAAATGTCCGCGAGCTGGAAAACGTCATCGAGCGGGCCGTGAACATTTGCACCGACCAGGAAATCGGCCTGGAGTACCTGCCGCGAACCCTGCACGAAAAGCCGGCCCAGCCCGCGCTGCTGCCCGAGGTTTCCCTCAGAGAAATGGAACGCCGCCTGATCGAGGAGGCTCTCCAGAAAACCAGCGGCAACATCTCCAACGCCGCTAAGCTGCTGGGGATCGGCCGCAACACCCTCTACAGCAAACTCAAGGAATATGAAATTGCCCATAGCCGGAACGATCTGTTCTCTCGTCGAACAGTTAGTGTTCAATAACCGAACAATCAGAACAGAAAGACAACTTACGGCCCGGGTCAACCGGGCGGACATAGCGTGATAAAACCAGCTACGGCAAGCGATTATCGAAAAAGATCGCTTGTCGTTTTTTTTTGGCACGAATATTGCGAAAGAATACTTGCGGAGCTCTCGGACCCGGGTAAACATTTCAGGAGGTGCATTAGATTGGCCTACAAATCGCCCTTTTTGGAGCAGCTTTATCGGCGCATGGTTTCCATCCGGATGTTTGAAGACAAAGTCGGTGAACTTTTTCTTGCCAGCGAAATCCCCGGCTTCGTTCACCTGTACATCGGTGAGGAAGCTATAGCCGTCGGCGTTTGCGCCGCTCTCACGGAAAAAGACTACATCACCAGCACCCACCGCGGCCACGGCCACTGTTTGGCCAAAGGTACCGAAATCGAGCCGATGATGCACGAAATCTTCGGCAAAATATCTGGCTACTGCAAAGGCAAAGGCGGTTCGATGCACATCGCCGACTTCAAAGTCGGAATGCTCGGCGCCAACGGCGTCGTCGGCGGCGGCTATAACCTGGCCGTAGGCGCGGCCCTTGCCTCGAAAATGCGGAAAACCGGCCAGGTAGCCGTTTGCTTCTTCGGCGACGGCGCTTCCAACCGCGGCACCTTCCACGAGGCCATCAACATGGCCGCTGCCTGGCAGCTACCGGCCATCTTCGTTTGCGAAAACAACCAGTGGGCATCCACCACGCCCTACCGCACCACCACGGCGGTAGCTGATATCTCCGACCGGGCGGCCGGCTACGGCATCCCCCGGGTCATCATCGATGGCAACGACGTCTTCGCCGTCTATGAGGCCGCCAAGGTCGCCGTGGAACAGGCCAGAAGCGGCGGCGGCCCCACCTTCATCGAAGCAAAAACTTATCGAATTAAAGGACATTATGTTGGCGACCCCGAAATGTACCGCACTAAAGCCGAAGTTCAAGAACATTTTGAAAAGAACGACCCTTTAAAAAATTTCCGGGCCACCGTTCTTGAAAAAGGCTGGCTCAAAGCCAAGAAGCTCGACGACATCAACGCCGAAATTGCCGCCACCATCGAGCAGGCCGTGGCCAGCGCCCGCAGCGCTCCCTACCCGGCAGACGAAGAACTGTTCAAAGACTACTATGTGGAAGGCGGGAACTAACATGCGGGTAATTTCTTTCTCCGAAGCCACCCTCGAAGCCATGGCTGAAGAAATGCGGCGCGACGAGCGCGTTTTCATCATGGGTGAGGACATCGCCCGCCAGGGCGGCATATTCGGCCAGTTCAAAGGCCTGCCGGCCGAGTTTGGCATCGACCGGGTTAAAGACACCCCCATCTCGGAAACCGCCATCGTCGGCGCCGGTGTCGGCGCGGCTATGGCCGGCATGCGTCCCGTGGTCGACATGCATTTCGCCGACTTCATCACCGTGGCTATGGACGAAGTCGTCAACCAGATGGCCAAGATCCGCTACATGTTCGGCGGCCAGTTCACAATGCCCATCGTTCTGCGGGCCCCGGACGGCATCATCCGTTCGGCCGCCGCCCAGCATTCCCAGTCGCTTGAAGCCTGGTTCCTCCACGTCCCCGGCCTCAAAGTTGTCATCCCCTCCAACCCGGCCGACGCCAAAGGCCTCCTGAAGGCCGCCATCCGCAGTGACGACCCGGTTCTCTACTTCGAGCACAAGGCCCTCTTCCCGATGAAAGGACCGGTGCCTGACGGCGACCACATCGTGCCCATCGGCAAGGCTGCCGTGGCCCGTGAAGGCAAAACCCTCACCATCGTATCCTACTCGCAGATGATGCACCGGGTCCTCGAGGCCGCCGACCTGTTGGCCAAGGAAGGCATTGACGCCGAGGTCATCGATCTGCGGACAATCTCGCCGCTCGACAAAGAAGCCATCTTCACCTCGGTCGCCAAGACCAAGCGCCTGCTTATCGTTCACGAAGCCGTCAAGACCGGCGGCGTGGGTGCCGAAATCGCCGCTCTTGTCGCCGAGGAAATGATCGGCTACCTCGACGCCCCTGTCAAACGCCTCGGCGCGCCCTTCGTACCCATCCCCTTCAGCCCCAGCCTGGAACGACTCGTCAAAATAACCCCGGCTGACATCGTAACCGCCGCCAAATCCATCTGCTGACACACCAGGAGGAAAGGCTTGTGCTAAAAGACAAAATCGCGATCATCACCGGCGCCGGCCGGGGCATCGGCCGGGCCATCGCCCTGGCCTTCGCCGGTCACGGTGCCGATATCGTCGTCTGCGACGTCAACCTCGCCAGCGCCCGCCAGACGGCCGACGAGATCAAAACCCTGGGCGTGCGGGCCATAGGCCTGGCCGCCGACGTCACCGACGAGACCCAGGTAGGGCAAATGGTTGCTGACGCCATTGACAACTTTGCCCGCATCGACATCCTTGTCAACAACGCCGGCATCATCAGCACCGGCCCGCTCACCGAAATAACCGCCGACACCTGGGACAAGGTCATGGCCGTCAACCTCAAGGGCGTATTCCTCTGCACCAAGGCGGTTTTCCCGGTAATGATGGCCCAGCGCCACGGCAAGATCATCAATATAGCCTCAGTGGCCGGCAAGCGCGGCGGCGGCCTTCTCGGCAGCTCGTGCTACGCCGCCTCGAAAGGCGGGGTCATCGCCTTCACCAAGGGCGCCGCCCGCGAAGGCGGCCCCTACGGCATCAACGTCAACGCCATCACCCCCGGCTACACCGAAACCGAAATGACCAGCATCCTTACCCTCAAACAACGCGACTCGATACTTACGGCCATGCCGCTGGGCCGGCCCGGTCAACCGGACGACATCGCCGCGGCTGCCTGCTTCCTGGCGTCCGACTATGCCGGCTTCATCACCGGCGAAATCATGGATGTTGACGGCGGCCTGATGATGGACTGACGCCGGTTGTGGGGCGACAACCTTTACGGAGGTGCCGGATGAGTAATGAACAGCCTCACCTGCTTGAATGTTTTGCCCGTGTTCTCCCATACCTCGGCCAGATGCTCACCGCCGACGTCGGCGTCTGCCTGACCGACTGCCAGAAAGTCCTCCTCTACAAACCCGGCAAGACACTTGACCTCAAGATTCAGGAAGGACGCGAACTCATACCCCAGATGGCCGCCTATCAGGCCATCCACAACCGCCGCCGCATCGTCACCCGCATCGGCGTCGAGCTCCACGGCATCCCCTTCGTGGCCGTCGCCCTGCCGATCCACGACGAAGGCGGCGCCCTAGTGGGGGCTGTCGTCCTCACCGAGTCCACCGAACGCCAGGACGCCCTCCAGAAGATGGCCGACACCCTCAACAAAAACACCGGCGAACTCGCCGAAGGCACTCAGCAGATCGCCGCCCAGACCGAGGAAATTGCTGCCCTCAGCGGCCAACTGGCCGCCGGCGCCCGCAATTCCCAGGCCAAAGTCGGCCAGACCGACCAGGTCTTAAACCTGATAAAAATGGTGGCCGGTCAGACCAACCTGCTTGGGCTCAACGCCGCCATCGAAGCCGCCAGGGTCGGCGACGCCGGCCGCGGCTTCGGCGTGGTCGCCGAGGAAATCCGCAAACTGGCCGCCAGCAGCGGCGAATCCATCAAGCAGGTCGAAGCCGTCATCGGCGACGTCAAAAATGAAACCACCGCAATCAGCCATCAACTTGGCAACATTGACGGCCTGATCGCCGGCATTGCCCAAGCTGTGCAAAAAGTCGCTGCCGCCGCTCAGGAGGCCAACACCCTGGCCCGTGAGCTGGAAAAGATGGCCGGCAGCATGGTTGGCGACTGAGTTCAGCCACCGCCATACCGCCCGCGGAAGGAGGTAAAGCCTGACCAAAACGGCCTCGGTAATTACCGGATTGAACTAATCATCAATCATACTTAGGAGGTTGAGTAAATGGACAATCCTGAAATCGTGGGCAGCATCAGAAGAAGGAAGTACCTGCACATCATCCTGCCGATTTTCCTGGTCTCGGTTATCGCCTACCTCGACCGCGTAAACGTTGCATACGCCGCCCTCACTATGAACAAGGACCTGGCGTTCACAGCCCAGATCTTCGGCATGGGCGCCGGCATCTTCTTCCTCGGCTATCTTCTCTTCGAAATTCCCGGTGCCCTCATCGCCGCCAAATACAGCCCGCGGATGTGGCTGGCCCGCATCATGATCAGCTGGGGCTTCGTATGCGCCCTCATGGCCACCATGACCACGCCGCTGGAATTCTACATCTACCGCTTCCTGCTCGGCGCCGCCGAAGCCAGCCTCTATCCCGTCCTTTACGCAGTCGTCATTCCCCGCTGGTTCACCGCCGAGGAGCGGCCCCAGGCCACCTCGGTAATGCTGACCTCGCTCCTTATCGCCGCCATCGTCGGCTCGCCGTTGGCCGGCTGGCTGCTGGGCGTGCCCCTGTTCGGCCTCAAAGGCTGGCAGGTCCTCTTCATCCTCGAGGCCATTCCGGCCATCATCTTCGGCTTCATCCTGATCTACTGGCTGCCTGACTGGCCGAAAGACGCCCGCTGGCTGAGCGCCGAAGAGAAGAAAATGCTGCAGGACAACTACGAGCAAGAAATCGCCGCCAAGAATAACGCCCGCAAGTACACCTTCTGGCAGGCCGTCACCGACAAAGAAGTCATCAAACTCTGCTTCATCTACTTCATGTGGATAACCGGCTTCTGGGGCTTCAACTTCTGGATGCCCACCGTGCTCAAGAACATTTCCGGCTGGTCCAACGCCGCCATTGGCTGGGTAATTGTCATCCCGATGACCATGGCCCTCCTCGGCTTCCTCTATGTCGGCCGTTCCTCCTCGCGCACCGGTGAGAAACGCTGGCACGTCGCCATCCCGATGTTCATCGGCGCCATCGGCATGGGCGTCGGCCCGTTCGTGACCGATCCTGTGATGAGCCTCGTCCTCGTCTGCGTCACCGCCATCGGCGTGTACTGCGGCATGGGCGTGTGGTGGACCTACCCGACCTCCTTCCTGTCCGGCGCGGCCGCAGCCGGCGCCGTCGGCCTGATCAACTCGATCGGCAACATCGGCGGCTGGGTCGGCCCGTACCTGACCGGCTTCATCAAGGACGCCACCGGCTCCTTCAACTACGGCTATTATTACCTGGCCTTCTCACTAACGGTAGCCGGCCTGCTTATCCTCACCCTGCGGAAAAACCTGCCGACAAGCAACCTCCAGTCGACAGCCGCTGAAAACAAGACCACTGCCCAGTAACAACCCCTATATTATTAATCCACCAGGGACTCCTTAAAGGCCGGCCGGCGCCGCCGTCTGTGCCCGTAATCCGGGCTCTGCCCGGCGGCGCCGGTAGCCTTGTCGCTTTCAACCCCAGTTTTTCGCCCCAGCGTTCGACGATTTGAAAGGAGTCTTGCCCATGCACACGATGCAGGCGCTCATCAAAACCGCCCCCGACAAGACCGAGCTCACGACCGTGCCCCGGCCCCTGCCAGGCCCCTGCGAAGTACTCGTGCGCGTGCAGGCTGCCGCCCTCTGCGGCACCGACCTGCATATCTACGACTGGAACCCCTGGGCCCAAGGAGCGGGCATCAGCCTACCGCTCATAATGGGCCACGAATGCTGCGGCGAAGTGGTGGCGGTCGGCGGCGACGTGCGCGGCCTTACCGTCGGCGACAAAGTCGTCGGCGAAACCCACGTGCCCTGCGGCACCTGCTACCAGTGCCAGAACGGCGAGCAGCACATCTGCAACAACCTCAGGCTATTCGGCATCCATATGCACGGCTGTTTCGCCGAATACGCCGTCATTCCGGCTATCTGCGCCCGCAAAATCCCCCGGGAAATCCCCTGCGAGGTGGGCGCGGTCATGGAACCTCTGGGAACCGCCTTCCGCGCCGCTTTCGAAACCCAGGTCGGCGGCAGCAACGTCGCCATACTCGGCTGCGGCCCCATCGGCCTATTTGCCGTCGCCTCCGCGGCCATGCTTGGCGCTGCCCGCATCATCGCCACCGACATCAGCCCCGCCCGTCTGGCCACCGCCGAGAAAATGGGCGCCGTCACCGTCCTGGACGCCCGCGAAGCCGGCCTCGTCGACACCATCCTGGCCGCCACCGGCGGCTACGGCGTCGACGTTGTCATTGACGCCGCCGGCAACGTCGAAGCCCTCAAACAGGCCTTCAAGTTCCTCCGCAAAGGCGGCCGGATGGCCCTCATCGGCCTGCCCGGCAAACCCATCGAACTTGAACTCGGCAAGGAAGTAGTTTTTAAAGAAGCGAAAATAATCGGCATTCACGGCCGTAAAATGTTTGAAACCTGGACCCAGATGGAAAACGCTCTGGCCAGCGGCAAGCTTGTCGTCGATCCGGCCATCACCCACGTGATGCCGCTCGCCCACTGGCGGGAAGGCATCGACCTGGCCAAGAGCGGCCAAGCCTGCAAAGTCATCTACCATCCATAACAAGGGGGACGAAGATATGGCTACCGAAATAATCATGCCACAACTGGGCCTTACCATGACCGAAGGCACCGTTACCCAGTGGTTCAAAGCGGTCGGCGACATCGTCGCCGCCGGCGAAGTCATCGCCGAAATCTCCACCGACAAAATCAGCAACCAGCTCGAGGCCACCACCGGTGGCACCCTGCTGGCCATCATCGTGCCGGCCGGCAGCGTTGCTCCGGTAAAAGCCCCGATCGCCATCGTCGGCCAGCCCGGCGAACAGGTCGCCGCCGCTGCCGGCCCCGCCGCCCAGGAAGTGGCCGCCGCGGCGCCGGCTGCCGCCGCCCCGGCTTCGGCTCCGGCCGCTGCTCCGGCCGCCGCTGCCGACGGCTGGGTCCAAGCCTCGCCCCTGGCCCGCCGCCTGGCCAAAGAACAAGGCATCGACCTTGCTAAAGTAACCGCCACCGGCCCCGACGGCCTGGTCGTCGAGCGCGACATCCTCGCCGCCGCCGCCGTTCCCGGCGTGAAAGCCAGCCCGCTGGCCGCCAAAGTCGCCGCCGACAATGGCGTCGACCTCGGGTCAATCGCCAAAGACGGCCGTATCATGAAGGACGACGTCCTGGCCGCTCTGCCGAAGGCCGCCCTCGCGGCCGGAATACCGCTGACCGGCATGCGCAAAGTGATCGCCGACCGGATGAGACTCAGCTGGCAGACGACCCCCCATGTACATCATACGGTGGAAGTCGATATGTTTGAGGCGCTCAAGCTCAAAGATAAACTGACCCAGATGGGGACGAAATTCTCCCTCACCGAGCTCATCGTGAAATGTACGGCGAAAGCGCTCGCCGAATTCCCGATGGTTAATAACGCCTGCGTCGATGGCAAGCTTGTCATCAATCAGGCCGTCAACATCGGGGTGGCGGTAGCCCTTGAAAACGGCCTCATCGTGCCGGTTGTCAGGAACGCCGATCAAAAGACCCTCAGCCAGCTGCGGACGGAAATCGCCGAACTCGCCGCCAAGGCAAGGCAGGGCAAACTGCTGCCTGACGAATATACCGGCGGCACCTTCACCATCAGCAACCTGGGCATGTATGGCGTTGACCATTTCACGCCCATCATCAATCCGCCTGAAAGCGGCATCATCGGCGTTTGCCGGACGGTAGAGCGGCCGGTGGTGGTCGACTCGGCCATCGTCATCAGGCCGCTGATGAACCTCTGTCTGGGCTACAACCACTGCATCGTCGACGGAGCGCTGGCCGGCCAGTTTATGGCCCGAGTCCGCCAACTGCTCGAGCAGCCGCTGCTTCTCCTCTGAACCTAAAGCAACTGAACTTCGCCAAACGCCGGCGCAACTTTTAAACAACCTTGCTCTGGCCGGCGCCCAAAATGTTATAATAATTACTGAAAACAAAACCAAACAAGGGGGGCTACCCCATGAAAAAAATCGTCGTTATCGGCGGCGGCCCCGGCGGCTATGTGGCCGCCATCCGGGCGGC
>JAEZLU010000092.1 GCA_023415075.1 Bacillota bacterium | reverse complement strand
CCGAGCACTGCCGCCTCCATGGCCTGAGCAAGGCCTGCTTCGCCACCAGAATAATGCACGTCCTCGGCGATACCGGCGAAACGGCCCGTACCAGCTTTCTCCTGGGGGCGATTTTCTACCAGGACATCATCGCCCTGAGCAGCAGGCTCAAAGAGCGGCAGGCCAACATCGTCATCGGCGGCAACCGCCTGTTCAGGGACGTATACTACTTCCTTCTGGGCTGCTACGCCCCGGCCGCCTGGATGGTCAGCCGCCTCGACGACCAGGCGGTGGCCGACGCCGTCCCGCTGGGAGCCTGGACGCTTTGGCGCCGATATCTGGCGTCGCAGGGCCGCTAGGCAAAAAACACCACCGTTTTTGTACCCCCTTGCAAAAGGGGGTTTTTTCGTTGCCGCTTTACCGTCGCTCCGGGCCGCCGGCGAGGGACCGTCGTGCCGATAATATCGCCGCGACGGCGGGAACCCCCTTGGCTTTGAAACGCATATTATGTAATAAGATTCCTAGAATCGACGATTTTTTTGAGGAGGATGACAATGAGCCGCAAATATTTCGAGGAAGACCCGAGTTATACCGAATGGGACGAAGAGCGGCAGCAAACGACCGTGGCCTGCGCCCCAGGTACCAATATCAAGCAGGGCTGCAACCCGACGCCGACCTGTTTTCCCAACCAGTGTAACCCCAACCAGTGTATCCCCAATCAGTGTTATCCCAGTCAGTGTTTTCCGTCGCAATGCTTCCCGCAATGTTTCCCGCAGTGTTTCCCGCAGTGTTTCCCGGCCCAGTGCAATCCCTCGCAGTGTTTCCCCCAAAGCTGCCGGCCGAGTAGCGGCTGCTTCCCCAGCCAGGGCTGCCGGCCATCCTTCGGCTGCTTCCCCAGCCAGGGCTGCCGGCCATCCTTCGGTGGCGGTTGTCGACCGGCTGGCGGCGGCGGCTTCCCTGGTGGCGGTGGCGGCGGCGGCTGCCGTCCGGCGGCAGGTGGCGGCACCGGCCCGGGAGGCGGCGGCACCGGCCCGGGAGGCTGTCGGCCGGCCAGCGGCGGCACCTGCAACCCGGCTTCCGGGACGACGCCGCCGACCCCCACTCCCAGGACCTGAGTAGGGGCAAAAACCGAAACCGGCTTTCCTTCGCGGGAAAGCCGGTTTCGGTTTTCTTTCAGGCCATGTTGGCAATTATGGCGTCGGCGAAGGCTGAGGTCTTGAGCTCGGTGGCGCCGGCCAGTGAACGCGCCAGGTCATAGGTCACCGTCCTGGCCAGGACGGTTTTCCCGAGGGCAGCCTCGATGCAGCCGGCTGCCTCCGACCAGCCCAGATAGGTGAGCATCATCGCTGCCGACAGGATGACCGAGCCGGGGTTGACTTTATCAAGGCCGGCGTATTTGGGGGCGTTGCCGTGGGTGGCCTCGAAGACGGCGATGTGGTCGCCGATGTTGCCGCCGGGCGCCATGCCGAGACCGCCCACCTGGGCGGCGGCGGCGTCCGAAAGGTAATCGCCGTTGAGGTTGGGGCATACCAGGATGTCGTATTCGCCGCTGCGGAGCAGCAGCTGCTGAAACATGTTGTCGGCGATACGGTCGTTGAGGAGGATCTTGCCGGCCGGCGGCTTATCGCCGGCCAGCGCCTCTTCGGTTATCACACTGTCGGCGAATTCCCGCGCCGCCAGGGCGAAGCACCAGTTTTTGAAGGCCCCTTCGGTATATTTCATTATGTTTCCCTTGTGGACAATGGTGACCACCCGGCGCTTGTTGGCAATGGCGTACTGCATGGCTTTGCGGAATAGCCGCTCGCTGCCGGCCCGGCTGATAAACTTGACGCCCAGTCCGGCCTCGGTCGGTATGCGGCATTTCATTTCGCCGTTCAAAAAGCCGCGCACCTTCTCGGCCTCGGCACCGCCGGCCGGCCATTCGATACCGGCGTAGACGTCCTCGATATTCTCGCGGAAGATGACTACGTCGACCAGCTCGGGGTGAACGACCGGGCTTGGTGTGCCCGGCACCCATTTGACCGGCCGGACGCAGGCATAGAGGTCGAGCTCCTGGCGGAGAGCTACGTTAACGCTGCGAAAACCGCCGCCCACCGGCGTGCCTAGCGGGCCTTTGATGGCAACGCCGCACTCTTTTATTGCGTCCAGCGTTTCCGTCGGCAGGTACTGTCCGGTCCGGCGGAAGGCCTCCTCGCCGGCCAGCACCTGGCGCCAGGCGATGCGGCGGCGGCCGCCGTAGGTCTTGTCGACAGCGGCGTCGACCACTCGCCGGCTGGCGGCCCAGATATCGGGGCCGGTGCCGTCGCCTTCGATGAACGGGATAACCGGGCTGTCGGGGACAACAAGTTTGCCGTTGACAATGCTTATCTTTTCCATACACTGCGCCCTTCTTATTGTATTTATGTATTAAGGTATTTTTGTATACCATTGGTTATTCGCTTGCTGTCGACTTTTTCCTTCCGTGGTCTGCAAAATTTATGCAATAAAAAAGCCCGGCCGCCTAAGCGGCCGGGACTAGTTTGTAAAGCTTCCGTCAGGGTTTCAGCAGCCCCTGCTTGACCGAGTCGTCGATCAGTTCGCAGGCCAGCTGCCAGAGACGGGGGGCGTTTTCCTGCGACACCTGGTTGCGCTTGAGCACTTTAGCCCGGTCGACCCCCGGCTTTTTCCAGGTGTGGCCGTCGCTGTGGTAGTTCAGCAGCAGTGGCTGCAGGCGGTCGAGGCAGTTGGCGAAACGGGCCTCCGCCGTAGCCAGAGCCTCGAATTCCTGCCACAGGGCCATCAGCGCCGCCGCCTGATCGGCCGGCAGCAGGGCGAACAACCGGGCTGCCGCCTGCTTTTCACGTTCCTCCTTGTCGAGGTTGCCCTGTTCGTCGTAGCAGAAGGTGTCGCCGGCGTCGATTTCCACCAGGTCGTGCACCAAAGCCATTTTCACCACCCGGCTTACGTCGATGCCTGGCTCGGCCGCGTATTCGGCCAGCAGCACGGCCATCATCGCCAGGTGCCAGGAGTGCTCGGCGTCCGATTCGCGGCGGCGGCTGCCGGTGACGACGTTCTGCCGCATGATGTCTTTAAGTTTGTCTATCTGGACGATGAATTCGATCTGCTTGGCCAGCCTGTCTTCTGTCACTGTGGTTGCCTCCTTGGCGCCTGCCGCGCTTGGTTTTGGGGAAAATGCTGCAGGCGCCGGGCGTCGCCGTCCCGGCGCCTAACGGATATCAGCTTATTTCAGGTCGACGCCCTTGGTTTCCGGCACCAGGCAGAAAACGTTGACGGCCGCCGCCAGGTAGATTACCGCCAGTATCGCCAGCGCCCCGTTCAGCGTGTACTGGGTCGCCAGCATGCCGATAACCACCGGGGCGAAGCCGCCCACGGCCCGGCCGGAGTTGAAGATGAAGTTCTGGGCGGTCGAACGGGCATCGGTGGTGTAGTGTTCGGACAGCAGGGCGCCGTAACCGGCCATCATGCCGTTGCAGAAGAAGCCGAGAACCGCGCCGCCGATCAGCAGATGGATGGGGTCGCTGAGGTTGGAGTAGATCCAGACCGCGGCCGCCGAGCAGATGTAGAAGGTGATGTAAGCCGGCCGCCGGCCGACCCGGTCGGCGAAATAGCCGAAGATATAGATGCCGATAATCATGCCGATAACGGTGACGACCATCCAGGTGGTGGTCTTGTTGAGAGTGAGGTTGTGCTTCTGCATCAGTATTGTCGGCAGCCAGATCATGATGCCGTAGTAGCCGAAGTTCTGCACGCTGGTCATGACGGTAAGGGCGAAGGTGGTGACAGCCTTGCGCGGGCTGATGAACAGGTGGGACAGCGGGAACTTGCTGGCGTCGGCGAACAGCGCCTTTTCCTCGGCCGTAAGCTCCTGGCCGGCGGCCAGTTTCTCGCTGACCGCTTTCTTCATCTGCTTGCGGGCTAGCCAGATATCGGGCTCCGGCAGTCCGTAGCGCGACCAGGCCGCGAACAGCGCCGGCAGCGTGCCTACCAGGAAGAGGCCCCGCCAGCCGTAGGCCGGCAGTACGGCCGCCGCCAGCACGGCCGCCAGGACGACGCCGAGCTGCCAGCCGATGGCCACACCGGCAGTCGCCCGGGCCCGCTTGTCGGCCGGCCAGGTTTCGGCCACCAGGGTCATGCCGATGCCGAACTCGCCGCCCAGGCCAAGGCCGGCCAGGAAGCGGTAGATGTTGAGTTCGCCCAGTGAATTGGATAATGCGCAAAGGCCGGTAAAAATCGAAAAAACGATAATAGTAAGGGCAAACACTCTAACCCGGCCTATGTAGTCAGCCATAATGCCAAAAACGTAGCCGCCGATAACGGCGCCGATGAGGGTATAAGTGGCGATCATCCCGCCCTGGGCGAAGGACAGGCCGAATTCCTTGAGGATGGCGGCCATGGCGAAGGATAGGATGAGCATGTCAAGGCCGTCCATAGCGTAGCCGGCCACCGATGCGAACAGCATCTTCCACCGGCGTCGCCAGGTAGCGGGATCGTCACCGGAAAATAAGTTCTG
>JAEZLU010000278.1 GCA_023415075.1 Bacillota bacterium | reverse complement strand
AAAAAACCCCGTGAGCATTTTGCTCACGGGGTTTTTTTCACGGTTTTGCCAGCATGACGGTCGCCAGCACCGTACCCCGCTGGTCGATGAAGGTGGCCTGGGCCGCCTCGCCGGCCAAGCCGCGGTCAATAGTCACAAAGTCGGCCGGATTTGTTATATTCATCGTCTCGGCTTGGCCAGGGCGGATACTCCTCGTCCGCACCCGCACGCTCATCTCGCGGCCACTCACCGTTACCTTCTCAATGCCGATGGCATCGGCGCCGCCGGCGGTACCGAGATAGGCCGCCACCAGCAGTTGCCGGCCGTAGTCGATCGCGCCGGCCCGCGCCAAAACGACCGCCGGCACCGCCGGCTGCTGCCCGGGGCCGGTCACCACGACAAAGGCCATGTCCCGAGGGTAGGTCATTTTATGCCAGTCCCAGCCGGCAAAGCGGTCGGTGGCGAACAGCGTCTTTTCGGCTACCAGGCCGGCGTTCGCCGCCACCTCGGCCTGGTCAGCGACCCGTTTAGTTGTAATCATCGTCCGGTTCTCCCCTACCTGCGGTTTATCGGTAGCCGCTTTGGCCACCTCCGCCGGCTTCGACTCGACTTTTTCCGGGGCCGCAGGCGCGGCCGGCGCAGTTTCGGCCTTTGTGGCCGGCAGGCGCTCGACGACCATGCTGCCGTTAGGCGGGATGACTAGCGGTGTAGGTGGCGGCGGCGCCACCGGCAGGTTTAAGGCCACCACCAGCACGGCGGCGGCGACCGTCCCGGCTGCCGATGAGGCCAGCCACCAGCGGCGGCGCTTTTTCCTTGCCGTCAGTTCGGACGCCAGGCCGGCGGCCAGTTTTTCCACTAGCGCCGGCGGTGGATTGGCGGCTTTTAGCAATAAGGCCACTTCGGCTAGTTCGCGGACGTCGTCGCCGTCCATCGCCAGCTTCCCGCCCCTGTTCAGGGCGTCGATGGCCGCCGACAATTCCTCGCCTTTTCGCTCTTCCCGCTGCATGATCTCACCTCCTAATCGACAATGCCATTCTCGACAAACAATCGCCGCAGATTCTTCAGAGCCCGCTGCTGAAGCATTTTCAGGGCCGGCCCGCTCTTATCCATCAGGCGGGCCGACTCTTCCACCGACAGGCCGGCGTAAATCCTCAGTTCAATGGCTTGCCGCTGCTCGGGCGGCAGCATGGCCACCAGGCGGGCAATGGCCTCCCGCCGTTCCCGCGTCAGCGTCCGTTCTTCCGGCAGCGGCGCCGGGTCGGCCAGCGGCTCCCGGTAGTCGGCAAGGGTGGTGAGTTGGGGCGAGCGCCCCTTCTTCCGCCAATAGTCAATGATGACGTTGAGGGCTATCTTGCTGAGATAAGTATTGAAGGGGGCGCCGGTTTCCCGATAGCCCGGCAGGGCCCGCAAGGCTTTCAAAAAGGTCTCCTGGGCAATTTCCTGGGCATCCTCGCTGCAGCCGGTCTTGCGGCAGGCCAGCCGGAAAACCGCCTGCCAGTGCTTTGTTATCAGGGCGCTCAGCGAAGCCTGATCGCCCGTGCGGGCTCTGGCAATAAGCTGTTGTTCTTCGTTCACGGGCGATCACCACCTTTAAGAAAACTTTCCTGTCATCAAGCTTCCCCAGCCGGCGGTGAAATAATGCCTGCCGGCGGCAAGCGACCGCCGCCATTAGTTAAAACGGCCGGCCGGTGAAAAAGTAACGCCGGCACCGAAGGCGGGGGCGAAAAAAGGCAGCTATCATTCGCTGCCCTGGATACACTACAATATGGGTTCTAGCGCTGGTGCCACAACGGAAGGAGACAGACGGCATGGGCAACGCAGGCTCTATCGAGGCGGAAATCGCCGTGCTCAGGCATCTAGGGTACACCGAAGCCGAGGTGGCCAGGGTTATCGGCATTTACAGCGGCTATTTGTCCTGGCAGGGGCTGTCGAAGAATCAGCAGCGGCGGCTGGCGGCCGACCTGAAAAGGCACGCCGGCCTTGCGCTCCGCTGGTATGTGGCCCTGGCGGCCGAGAACGGCGATTCGCCGTAAATGTAGAGGCTGAAGGTCAGCTGCTGCCTTTTATATAGTTGACGATACGGACGATTTTCTGACCGTAATCGACGCCGGGGATAGCCCACTTGCCACCGAGGCTTTCCCAGGTCGAGCACTGGGCGAAGTACTGGGGCAAGGCCCGCACAAGCTCGTAGCGGGGGTCGACGACCGGTTTGAGGGGCTCGCGGGTGGTGGTGTAGGCCAGCAAGTGCTGGATATGGGCCCGCACGCCGATGCGGGCCGACTCGAACCAGGCGCCGCGGGCGCCGCGGCCGGTCGTGCCGATGCCGGCGAAGTTGTTCTGCTCAGGCACGACGTCACCGCCGAAGCGGAAAAAGCCTGTCTCCAGGAGGGCCTGGGCCAGGGCCAGGTCTGGGCGGATGCCTTCGTGGCCGGCTTCCTCCCAGTAGTATTCAACAATCTCTTCGATGGCGCAGGACAGCCGGGGCAGCGAGTTGTGGCGGCGGATGAAACTGATCATCTGCTCTTTGCTGACCTCGGCGGAGCCGAAAATGGGGGTCTCCCGCCGCACGGGCAGCGGGGCGGCCGGGCCCGGGGCCTCAAGCTTGGGCGGCTCTTTGAGGATGTCCATTATCCGGTCGTAGAAAGCGGTCGAGTGGCCGGTTTCGGCGCCGGGAGCGGCCGCGGCCGGGCTGGCGCAGGCAAGAATGAGGGCCAGACAGGAAATGGCGGCAAGTTGGCGGGTTAGCGTCATTTGTCACCTCTGGCGGGTTTTTGTGTGAATATAAATATAATTCCCCGCCGACCGGCGATAATCCTGCCTGGCGACCGGGGAATTAGAAGCCGGGGCCTGTGGGCCCCGGCCATGAGGCTGGCGGTCAGCGGCGGCGGCGGAAATCCTGGCGGCTGGCGGTGTACATGCGGCAGTAGCGACGGCCGCAGTTTTCCTTGTAGCAGGCCCGGCAGGACTCTTTCTCGCCGCAGGTCGAGCAGCGGCAGGTGGCGCAGGTGATAGGATGGTTGGCCGGACTGACGGCTGTCTTCTGGATATAGAAGGAGCTGGGCTGGGTGTCACGCACCGAGGAAAGGGTGACGAATTTGATGATGCCTTCCTGGGCCACCGGGTTGATCGAGACAAACTGGCAGCCGATGTCGTAGGTGCCGCCGGCGTTCTTGACGGTGCGCACCACCTCGACGGTGCCGCGGACCTTGCGGTCGGCCAGTTGGAAGACAAGGTCAAGCTTGGTGCCGAGCGGCGGCGGGAATTTGCTGGTATAGCGAAGCCCGCCGGCGCTGATGTCCTCCAGCGGCAATTGATAGGTGCGACGGACGTGTTCACCTTCGGTCGTTACTATGTCGGTCGCCGTCATGACGGTTTTTAGGGATATCCGGCGAAACCGACGTTTATTGGCGGTCATGTTCCCTTCCCTCCATGGACTAGGAATTCTTGGCTCTCCTGCCATTTCCCTGCCAGACTCTCTTACTATATATTGTCGTCATTAGCCGGAAAAACTTAAGTCAAAAGCAAGCTAACGGGAAATTAAAAAGGGCCTGCCGGCCCTTTTAATGGTGCTTAGGTTGTCGCCGAGATTTTCGCCCACGAGTCTTTGAGGCTCACTATCCGGTTGATCACCAGCTTGTCCTTGGTCGTGTCGGGATCGACGCAGAAGTAACCCTGGCGAATGAACTGGAAGCGGTCGCCTTCGGCGGCGGTTGCCAGGCCGGGCTCGACGAAGCCGGCCAGGGTGACGAGCGACTGGGAGTTTAGGCGGTCGAGGAAATTTTCGTCGCCGGCCTCGGGGTCTTCCTGGAGGAAGAGCTGCTCGTAGAGGCGGATTTCGGCCGGGACGGCGTGGGCGGCCGACAGCCAGTGGATGGTGCCCTTGACCTTGCGGGTGCTGCCTGAGCCGCTCTTGGTTTCCGGGTCGTAGGTGCAGCGCAGCTCGGCGATGTTGCCGGCGGCGTCCTTGACGACCTCTTCACATTTGATGATATAGGCGTTTTTCAGGCGGACTTCGCCGCCGGGGGTGA
>JAEZLU010000256.1 GCA_023415075.1 Bacillota bacterium | reverse complement strand
TGACGCCCAAACAGATTGTAGCCGAGTTGAACAAGTATATCGTCGGCCAACAGCAGGCCAAACGGTCGGTGGCGGTTGCCCTCAGAAACCGCTGGCGGCGCAAACAGCTGCCTGACGACCTGAAGGACGAGATAATTCCCAAGAATATTCTAATGATCGGCCCCACCGGGGTCGGCAAGACCGAGATAGCCCGCCGGCTGGCCAGACTGGTGAACGCGCCTTTCGTCAAGGTCGAGGCCACCAAGTTCACCGAGATCGGTTATGTCGGCCGCGATGTCGAGTCAATGGTCCGCGATCTGTTGGAGACGGCCATCCGGCTGGTCAAGCAGGAGAAAATGCTGGCGGTAGCCGACAAGGCAAGGGAGCTGGCCGACGAGCGCATCGTCGACCACTTCGTGCCAGGGGCGCGCAAGGAGCCGGCCCGCAATCCGTTCGAGATGCTGTTTTCCGGCAATCTCGGCGCCAGCAGCCCGCCGCCGACCGAAACTCCACCGCCGGTCGACCACGGCCGCCAGTTCTGGCGGGAGCGGCTGGCCAGGGGCGAACTGGAGGAGGAGCTTATCGAGATAATTGTCGACGATAATGCCATGCCGATGGCGGGCATGTTCGCCGGAACCGGCGCCGAAGAAATGGGCATAAATATAAACGACATGCTCGGAAACCTTCTGCCTAAAAAGCAGAAGAGACGCAAGGTTACGGTGGCCAACGCCCGCAAGGTGTTTATCCAGGAGGAAGCCGCCAAGCTGATCGACACCGACGAGGCCAACGCCGAGGGGGTAGCCCTGGCCGAGAACTCGGGGATAATCTTCCTCGACGAGATCGACAAGGTCGCCGGCCGCGGCCACAGCTCCGGGCCGGACGTTTCCCGCGAGGGCGTCCAGCGGGATATCCTGCCGATCGTCGAGGGTTCGACGGTGGTCACCAAGTACGGACCGGTGAAGACCGACCATGTGCTGTTTATCGCCGCCGGCGCTTTCCACACCTCCAAGCCGTCCGACCTTATTCCCGAACTGCAGGGGCGCTTCCCGATAAGGGTCGAGCTGGCCAGCCTGACGAAGGAGGATTTTATCAAAATCCTGACCGAGCCGGCCAACGCGCTTATCAAGCAGTACACGCTGCTTTTGGGAACGGAAGGGATTGCTGTCGAATTCGGCGAAGATGCTATTGACGAGATTGCCGAGATTGCGACAAAGGTGAATGCCCAGACCGAGAATATCGGCGCCCGCCGTCTCCATACCATTTTGGAAAAGCTGCTGGAGGATCTGGCCTTCGACGCGTCCGAACTACCGGCGAATACCGTCCGCATCGACCGCGCCTACGTCAAGGGCCGGCTTGACCCGATCGTGGTCAATCAGGATCTTAGCCAGTTTATATTATAAACATGCAATTCAAGGTTTACGCCTTATAAAAAGTCTGGTGAAAGGCAGATGATGACAGTGGTTACATTGTTGGAAAGAACCCGTAAAATCAATCGGCTGTTGCAGAAGTCGCAGAAGGTCGAGTACCAGGAGCTGGCGGTAACTCTTAGCAGCGTGATGGCTTCGAATGTGTATATCGTTAGCAAGGAAGGCCTGTCGCTGGGCTATGCCCTCATCGACGAGTTCGAGTGCGAGATCATGCGCGAGCGCGTGTTGTCGCGCGGCAAGTTCCCCGAGCGCTATGTCGACTGGCTGCTGAGGATTCATGAAACTTCGCCCAATCTGCGGCTGGAGGACGGCAACTGCGCCTTCAGCGAGAACACCCGCTGCATTTCTTCCGATAAGTTTACGACGATAATCCCCCTCCACGGGGGCGGCGAGCGCATCGGCACGCTGATCGTCGCCAAGTTTGACCGCGAGTTCACCGATGAGGACCTCATCTTGGCCGAGTACGGGGCGACCGTCGTCGGTATGGAAATCCTCCGCGACCGCAGCGACAAGATCGAGGAGGAGGCCCGCAAGAAGGCTACGGTGCAGGTGGCCCTGGGGACGCTGTCGTATTCCGAGCTCGAGGCTGTCATGCATATTCTCAGCGAGCTCGAGGGCAACGAGGGGCTGCTGGTGGCCAGCAAGATCGCCGACCGCGTCGGCATCACCCGCTCGGTCATCGTCAACGCCTTGCGCAAGTTCGAGAGCGCCGGCGTGATCGAGTCCAAGTCGCTCGGTATGAAGGGGACGTATATCAAGGTGCTTAACGAGCGCTTACTGGAAGAACTGAAAAAGCTGAAAAAATAACTGTCAGACACCCGCCCTTAGGGCGGGTGTCTTTTTGACAAGAACATTAAGTTTTCATAAATTATTAGTAAAATATACCAAGAATGTTGACATTTTCTGATTTTATGAGAGGATTTTCCGTAATTATGTAGAATGATGCAAAAGATGTAGTTGTTTTTGGCTATTTTTCGCCGGAAAGGGGGGCTATCTTGTGGTTAAGTCAATTTTATCGTCACCTCAGGAGTCGGTACTCACGCAGGCGTTGTCGGCCTCGTCTTTGCGACACAAGGTTCTGAGCAACAATATCGCCAACGTGAATACCCCAGGCTTCAAACGGAGCGACGTGGTGTTCGAGGATAAGCTGGCTGCGGCGATGAGCGGCAGCGGCCGGCCTCGCCTGGAGATGACCCGCACGAACGAGCGTCATCTGCCGGGGCGCGGCAGCGAAGGGTTTGGCCCGTCGATAACCACCGATACGATGACATCGCTGCGGACCGACGACAATAATGTCGATATTGACGCCGAGATGGCGAATGTGGCCAAGAATACGTTGTACTACGAGGCAGTGGCCCAGCAGCTCGGCCGCTATTTCACCAATCTGAAGTCTGCGATCAGTGAAGGGAAGCGTTAGTTATGGGAATGTTCAACGCTATTGATGCGGCCGCTTCCGGATTGACGGCCGAACGCCTGCGGATGGATGTCATTTCGAACAATATCGCTAATGTCAACACTACGAGAACGGCCGAAGGCGGCCCTTACCGCCGCCAGATGGTTGTGTTTTCGCCGCGGGCCGGCTCGTCGCGGTTCGGCCAGCTGCTGGCCAGCGAGCTCGATGCCGGAGCCGGCGTACGGGTGGTGGGCATCAATAAGGACCAGTCGCCGCTGAAGATGGTGTATGATCCGCAGCATCCCGACGCCAACCCGGACGGCTATGTGGCTATGCCCAACGTGAATATCGTCGCCGAGATGGTCGATATGATTACGGCTACCCGGGCCTACGAGGCCAACGTCACGGCGGTTAGCGCCGCCAAGACGATGGCTGCCAAGGCTCTGGAGATCGGCCGTTAATATTAGGGGGCTTTCAGATGCGCGTAGATCCTATCAAGCTTTTCCCGACCGGCGGCCTGAAGGCGGCCGAGGAGACCGGCGCTTCGGCGGCCGGCGGCATGAGTTTCGGCGAGGTGCTCGAAGGCGCCCTCGGCAAGGTTAATCAGCTGCAAAACGACGCCGAACAGGCTTCGGTTAATCTCGCGGCCGGCAAGATCCAGGATGTGTCCGAGGTGGTCATCGCCACCGAGAAGGCCACCGTGGCCTTGCAGCTTACGATGCAGGTCCGCAACAAGGTTGTCGACGCTTACCAGGAGATTATGCGGATGCAGGTATAGGGCTGGCGCCTTTGCCGCCCTGCTGTTGGTTTAGGCTTAGTAGTCGTTTAAGACCTCATTCTTTATTCGTCCTGAAGAGGTGTGAGCATGGCCGAATGGCGAGAGCAGTCCCTCCGCCTATGGAACAATCTCAGTAATAGGCAGAAGTATACGATTATTGGCGTGACTGTCCTTATTTTCGTCGCTATTATAAGTTGGAGTTATTGGTGGGGCGGCCGTACAGAGTATGTTCCGCTGTTTACCGGGATGGATGCCAAGGATGCCGGCGAGGTTGCCGCTAAGCTGAAAGAGATGAAGATTCCTTTTGAGATCGGCAGCAACGGTACGGCGATCATGGTATCCAACAAGGATGTGTACCGGGTCCGTCTGGATCTGGCCAGTCAGGGTCTGCCCCGCGGCAGCAAGGGTTTCGAGATTTTCGACCAGACCAAGTTCGGGGCAACCGAGTTTCAGAACAAGGTGTATTACCTGCAGGCCCTCCAGGGCGAACTGACCAAGACCATCGAGCAGATGGCCGAGGTCGAGAAGGCCCGCGTACATATCGTGCTGCCTGAGGATAGCCTGTACAAGAAGAACGAGAAGGCGGCGACGGCATCGATTATGCTGAAGCTGCGGGGCCAGGCCCAGTTGTCGAAGGAGCAGGTCAAGGGCATTGTCAACCTGGTGGCCCACAGTATTCAGGGCCTCAAGCCCGAGAATGTCACGGTTATCGACAGTTTCGCCCGCGTGCTTAACGATCAGCCGGACGCCGAGAAGTTCCCCACCACCCAGACGCTGACTCAGCTGGAGCTGACCCGCAAGATCCAGGATAATCTGCAGAAGAGCGTCCAGTCGCTGCTCGAGCAGGTGCTGGGTCCGGGCAAGTCGGCGGTGCGGGTGAGCGTCGAGCTGAGCTTCGACCAGCGGACGCTCGACCGGGCGGTGTTCGAGCCGGTGGTCGACGATAAGGGTGTTATTCGCAGTTCGCAGGAGATGAACGAGAGTTTCAAGGGGACTTCGCCCCAGGTGGGCGGCGTCCCGGGCACGACGACGAATATCCCCGGTTATGTGACAAATAGCCAGGGCCAGTCGCAGTATGAGAAGAAAGAGGTCACCCGTAATTACGAGATCAACGAGCTCAAGGAGAAGGTCGTCGCCGCCCCCGGTTCGATAAAAAGGCTGACGGTGTCCGTGCTGGTTGACGATAAGATCAACAAGGCCCAGCAGGACAGCTTAGCCAAGGCGGTTTCTTCGGCTATCGGTATTAATACCGCCAGGGGTGATGTCGTGTCGGTGGAGAGCATCCCGTTCAACACCGAGATGGCTGACAAGCAGCGCAAGGAAGAACAGGATATTGCGGCCCAGCAGGCCCGCGATTTCTGGATGAAGGTCGGCGCAGCCGCGCTGGCGATGATTGCCCTTCTTTATATCATCAGAACTTATATGCGCCGGCGCCAGGAGGAGGAACCCGAGGTCGTGGAGATCCCAACGGCGGCGACCCAGCAACATATCATGGAGCAGGCTAACAAGGAGCTTACCCCCCAGGAGAA
>JAEZLU010000239.1 GCA_023415075.1 Bacillota bacterium | reverse complement strand
TGGTCGGCGTACTGGCCGGCCCGCGCGGTCGGGGCGATGCCGGCCGTCCCGAGGAAGCGGAAGCCTTCGCCGACCGCCCTTAGGGTGTCGATGCGGGCCGGGACGGAGATGGGGCCGCCGGAGTAAGCCTCGTCGGTCGAGGCAATCGAGATGGCGTCGACGTCGAGGGCGGCGGCCAGGCAGGCATGGAGAGCGGTGGCCATAGCCGACTGCACCCGGTCCTCGGTATGAGTCAGGAAGCCGATGGGGGCGCCCGGCCAGACCGGAGCGTTCACTATGCCGCGCAGGGCGCCGATCTTGGCGGCGTTGAAGTCTATGTAGTTGTCCTCCATGTAGCCGCCGACCATAACCTCAGGCGAGTAGGCAAACAGCGGCTGGAGGATGGGGCGGGCCCCGAGTCGGACGGCCAGGTCGGCGACGATGAGCATGCCGGCGAAGGCCTTGTGGGCCGGAACGCCGCAAAGTTCTTCGTTGGTGACGACGTCGAACGGCATATTGTATTTCTTGGCATACAGCATGGCGTGGTAGGCGTCGACCGTCAGCCGGGCCGGGTCGGTGCCGGCGCCGAGGGAGCCATAACAGATGTTGATCTTGGTCAGGTCGGCCCCCAGCTTGCCGGCCAGCACCACCGTTTCCGGGGTGTTCAGGCCGCGGTGGGCCCGCACCTGCCAGAGGGTCGATTCTTCGAGGGCGTTATGGATGCGGTTCAGATTTGCCGGCGTGATAACCGTGCCGTCCTCCTGATGGGTGAGGAAGCCGTCGAAGAAGCCTTCGGTGCGGGCTCCCCACGACGGGTCGAAGTGGACGACGCCGTCGGCGCCCCACGCCTCACTGGCCAGGATGTGGCCGATATCCATGAAGGGGCAGCCGGTGCCGTACTGGACGAAGACCAGCGGCTTCCTGCGGCTGTGCTGCAGCCGCAGGACCGACATCCGGGCCTTGGTGTCGGCCAGGTATTTTTCCAGGCCCTCGACCTCTTCCTTGCTGAAGCGGCGGGTCTTGGGATGGAGTTCGCCGTTGGTGTAGTAGCGCCGGGGCCCCTCGTCGCACAGGCCCGGATAGTGCTGGTAAAGGTCGCCGTCGCCCTGGCGGCTCCGCCAGCGGCTGACGTCCCACAGTTCATCCCGCAGGCGGGCCCTTTGGGCTCCGGGCGAGGTCTTGCCGGCCACCCAAGCGAGAATCAGGTCGCTGATCTTCGCCAGTTTGGCGGCGATGGCCGGATGGCGATAGCTGTAATCGTAGCCGGCGGTCATATCGGTTTTTTCTTTGCCGGAGCGGGTCGGGTCGGGCTTGTATTCACGGCCTTCGATGAAGCAGATTACCTCGGCCACCGTCGTTCCCGGGCCAAAGCCGGCGTCAAAGCCGAGCTCGGCCGCCAGTTCGGGCCGGACGGCCATGCCGCCGATGCCGATTTTCACTTTATCTCTGAGGCCGGCGGCGTCGGCCAGGTCGACGAAACGGGCCAGCAGCTCGGCCACCCCGTAGCCCAGCGTCCGGCTTAAGAGCAGGGTACGGCTGTCTTCGCGCAGGGCCTGGTCGATGATTTCCTCGGGCGCCAGGTCGGGAGGCAGCAGGCTGACTTCGTAGCCGGCCTCGGTCAGGCCGCGGGCGATTATTTTGAGGCCGATGTCATGCACAGGATCGAGGGGGGCCAGCAGCACTTTTTTCATGTCAACCCTCCTTGCCGGCGGCGTCGCCGAGCAGCCAGCGATACTTGTCAGACGGCCGGTAAACATAGGCCCGGCCCCTGACCCGCACCCCCGGCCCCTCGTGCTGGGCGAACACCACGTCGGCGTCGGTGAAACCCCATCCCTTCAAGAGGGACAGCATCAAAAGCCGGCCTTCTTCTTCGCTGGCGCAGACAAAAAATGTTTCCACGTCGAGCGCGTCCATTACCCGTTCTATCGCTTTCATCATTGCCACCACTCCCCACCACTCATCTATGATGAGTTGTATTACGGGAAAAAACCGACCCGTTACCGGGTTGCTACTCATCATTGATGAGCTAATTGTTAGCTTCGCCGTCAGCTAACAAACTCCTGCCGGAAAACACCGCCGCAAATATTTTTTTCTTCGACAGTTTTTGCAGGGGGCCGGGCAAAGGCCGGCGGCCCAGAAAGGTATTGGGACAGTTATGGAGAATTGATCCGGTAAAAACTATTTTCGAGGTACCGATGAACGTCAATATGCTGCTGGATTTGTTGGGCGACGGCGCCCTTATCGCCATTTCCGCTTACCTGATCGGCCGCAGCCGCTTCATCGTCGAATGCGTGTACACGCCCCACCGCGGACGGTGCTTTCTAACCCTTGTCGCCGTTTTCGCCGCCTTGTCGATCATGGGCACCTACAACGGCATCCCGGTGGAGGGGGCGCTGGCCAACACCCGTCTGGTGGGAGCGCTGATGGGCGGCATCATGGGCGGGCCGGCGGTCGGGGTAACGGTCGGGGCGATCAGCGGCCTGCACCGTTATTCACTGGGCGGCTTCACGGCCGAGGCCTGCGGCCTGTCGGCGCTGATCGGCGGCCTGCTGGCCGGCCTGGTCAGGTCAAGGCTGGGCCTGCACCGCCTGAACTGGAAGATCGG